>RGVT01000108.1 GCA_010027105.1 Planctomycetia bacterium | reverse complement strand
CGGCTTTAGCGACCAGCGAAGCCATGGATGGCGCAGCGCCAGTCGCTAGGAGTGAGCGCAGCCCGGAGGGCGCAGCGAACGTCCGGCGACGGGGTCCGGTACGGGGCAACCCCGAGCCGAATTGGGCGCGTCGAGGTGAGCACACGGTACACTCGACAAACCATGTCGCACACCATCGTCATCTTCGGCGCGTCGGGCGATCTCACGAGCCGCAAGCTCGTGCCCGCGCTCTATAACCTCGAGCGGGCCGGATCGCTGCCCCCCGACACGCGGATCGTGGGGTTTTCGCGGACCCCGATGAGCGACGAGGCGTGGCGGGCGGGGCTCCGCGAGTCGACGGCGCAGCACTGCGACTGCGGGCCGGTGGACGATGCGTCGTGGGGGCGGTTCGCGACGCGGATCCACTATCAGCCCGGCGACATCGGGCAGGCCGAGGACTTCGCGAAGCTCGATCGGCGGCTCGCGGAACTCGAGGCGGGGGCCGACGCCACGCGCGTCTACTACCTCGCCACGGCGCCGCAGTTCTACGAGCCGGTGGTGACGGCGCTGGGCGCACATGGCATGGCGGCGGAGACTCGCGGGCCCCGGCGGATCGTCGTGGAAAAACCGTTCGGCACCGATCTCGCGACGGCCCGCGCGCTCAATGCCACGCTGCACGGAGTGTTCCACGAGAGCCAGGTGTTCCGCATCGACCACTACCTCGGCAAGGAGTCGGTGCAGAACATCCTCGCCCTCCGGTTCGCCAACACGATCTTCGAGCCGATCTGGAACCGCCGCTACATCGACCACGTCCAGATCACCGTCGCCGAGGAGGTGAAGGTGGGGCGGCGCGGGGCGTATTACGACACGGCCGGCGTGCTCCGCGACATGTTCCAGAACCATCTGCTCCAGCTCCTGATGGTGACGGCGATGGAGGCCCCCGTGCGGTTCGACGCCACGGCCGTGCGGAACGAGAAGGTGAAGGTGCTCGAGGCGATCCGGCCGCTCGACCTCGGCGAGGTGGCGGCGGCGGGGGTGCGCGGGCAATACCGCGGCTATCTCGACGACCCCGGCGTCGCGGCGAACAGCCAGACGGCCACGTTCGGGGCGATCCGCCTCGAGATCGACGACTGGCGCTGGCAGGGCGTGCCCTTCTACCTGCGGAGCGGCAAGGCGATGAGCTGCCGCACCACGCAGATCGTGATCGGGCTCGAGCTCTTCGCCGCGGGCCGGCGCACGTTCCACCGCGAGCCCAACCGGCTCGTGATCCAGATCCAGCCCGCCGAGGGAATCCAGCTGCACTTCCACACGAAGGTGCCCGGCGAGGGGATGCGGCTGCGGCTCACCGACCTCGAGTTCAGCTATTCGCGGGAGTTTCAGGGGCGGCTGCCCGAGGCCTACGAGCCGCTCCTGCTCGACGTGATGACCGGCGATGCGAGCCTCTTCGCCCGGGCCGACGAGGTGGAGAAGTCGTGGGAGATCATCGACCCGTTCGTGCGCGTGTGGCACTCCGTCGACATGCCCCCGGTCGACGTCTACGAGCCGGGCGAGTGGGGCCCCGTGGCGAGCGCGGAGTGGATGGCCGCCCAGGGCAGGACATGGTTCGACCTGTGCCCGGTGCTCACGTGACCGAAAAAGGTGTGCAGAAAAGGTGGCTGTCACCTTTTTCGATCGGCGGCGTCGCGATCGGCTCGCCCGTGGTGCAGGCGGCGCTCTCCGGCTACAGCGACCTGCCGATGCGGCCTACGCGCTCTGCGAGGTGCTTCTCGACACGTTCGTGACGGTGATCGGGAGCGACCGGCGCAACCTCGCCCGCGTGGCGGTGGCCGACGAGGAGCATCCCGTCGGCGGGCAGCTCATGGGCGCCAATCCCGACGACTTTCCACCGGCGGCCCGGCGGCTCGTCGCGGCGGGCTTCGACGTGATCGACATCAACTTCGGCTGCCCGGTCAAAAAAGTGCTCGGCCGCTGCCGCGGCGGCTACCTGCTCGGGCAGCCGGAGACGGCGCTCGAGATCGTGGCGCGGGTGCGCGACGCCGTGCCGCCGCACGTGCCCGTGACGCTCAAGATGCGGCGCGGCCTCGACGACTCGCCGGAGAGCGCGGACAACTTCTGGGCGATCTTCGACGGAGCCTTCGCCCGCGGCGCCGCGGCGATCACCGTCCACGGCCGCACGGTGCGGCAGAAGTACGTGGGCCCGAGCAGCTGGGAGTTTCTCGCGGCGGTGAAGCGGCATGCGGGCACCCGGGTCGTGATCGGCTCGGGCGACCTGTTCTCGCCGCAGGCCTGCGTGGCGATGCTCCGCGAGACGGGCGTCGACGGCGTGAGCGTGGCCCGCGGCGCGATCGGCAATCCGTGGATCTTTTCCCGGACGCTCGCCCTCGTGCGCGGCGAGCCCGAGCCGCCGCCCCCGACGCTCCACGAGCAGCGAGACGTCCTCCGCGAGCATTTTCGGCTGGCCGTGGAGCTGCACGGCGAAGACCGCGCGGGCCGCTCGATGCGGAAGTTCGCGATCAAGTACGCCCGGTTGCACCCCGAGCCGATCGCGGTGCGCGACGCGTTCGTGGCGGTGAAGGTGAACGCCGACTGGCAGGCCGTGCTCGAGCGGTTCTATTCCGTCGACGGCCCCGGCCGCGACCCGTCGGCCGACGTCGACGAGACGGCCGACTGTGCCGAGAGCGCCTGATCGATCTCACGGATCACGGCGGCGTCGGGCTCGACGTGCCGGCGGGTTTCCAGATCGGCCCTGCAGCGGTCGGCCAGCACGCCCGCCGCGATCCAGCGGCCGAGCGCCCAGGCCGCCGCTCCGCGCACCACCGGGTCGGCATCGGCGAGTGCGCCTGCGCTCCCCGGATCGGGGCGGTTGCCGAGGACGAGCGCCGCCGAGCGCACGAGCCCGCGTCGCTTCGCGCGCGCGATCGGCGTGCCGCGGAAGCGCTCGCGAAAACCGGCGTCGTCGAGGGCGAGCAGGTCGCCGAGCGCGAGGCCGGCGCCGTCCCGTGGCTGGAACTCGGGCACGCGCGAGCCGGGGGCGTGCCGGTTCCACGGGCAGACCTCCTGGCAGACGTCGCAGCCGAAGAGCCAGTCGCCCAGGACGGGGCGAAGCGCGGGCTCGACGGGTCCGTGATCCTCGATCGTGAGGGCGCTGATGCACCGCGACGCGTCGAGCACGCGCGGCTCCACGAACGCCTGCGTCGGGCAGGCATCGAGGCAGGCGGTGCACGTGCCGCAGTGGTCCACCTCGAGCGGAGCGTCGGCGGGCAGATCGGCCGTGGTGAGGAGCACCGTGAGGAAGAAAAAACTGCCGGCCTCCTGGTCGATCAGCAGCGTGTTCTTGCCGATCCAGCCGAGGCCGGCGAGCCAGCCGTATTCACGCTCCGGAAAGGGCACCGAGTCGACGAAGCCGCGGGTGCGGCAGCCGGGCATGCGATCCTCGAGCCAGGCAGCGAGCGTGTTGACCCGAGCCCGGAGGAGATCGTGGTAGTCGCCTCCCCAGGCGTAGCGGGCCACCCTGCCCCGCCCCGCGCCGCCGGGCTCGCCATCGGCGGCCGTCGCGTGGTCGGTCGCGAGCATGATCACGCTCCGGGAGTCGTCGAGCAGCGTGCGTGCGTCGCGGCGCAGCGGCTCGTGCTCCCGCAGCCACGGCTCCATGGCGCCCGCGAGCCCGGCGTCGAGCCAGCGCCGGAAGCCCTCGTGGATGAACGGCGGCCGGGCGGCGGGGTCGGCCGGCGCGATCCCCAGCCGGTCGAATCCCAGCCGCCGCGCCGCGTGGTGCAGGTCGCCGACCACGTCCCCGGTCTCGGCGCTCGGTGGTGTGACCTCGTCGGCCCGGTTCATGGGAAAAAGGCCGCTGGGGGCGGCCCCACGTTGAAGTTCGGAAGCCTGGGAGGATGGGGTGGGCCGCGGATGCGGCCGGACGCGCATCCCCCCGGGAACTGGTCTGGACCCATCCCGGGAGATCGCTATTGTCCCACCCGTCCGCAGTTTTCCAAATCGACCTCGTTCATCCGGGAGAGTCAGTCGTGCGACACGCGAGCGCGTTGGCGGCGCTGATGCTCGTCGGCCTGGCGGGCTGCCAGACGCCGCCGCAGGGTGCGGCGCCGGCCTACGGCGCCACGGTGCCTCCGCCCGGCACCGGCATGGTCGGCCAGCCGGCCCCCTACAACGGCTACGTCGCTTCCCCGCAGGGGGCCGCCTATCCGCCGGCCCCGGTGATGCCCGGACCATCTTCGGGATGGCAGCCAACCGCACCGACGGCGCCCGCCGCGCCGGCACCGAACACGTGGAGCTGGTCGCAGTCGGGCGCGCCCGGAGCACCGCAGTCGGCCCAGCAGTTCGCCAACCAGATGCAGGCCCAGCCGCAGCAGTGGGCCAATTCCACGCAGCAGGCGGTCGCCAACCAGCAGCAGCAGCTGACCAACCAGATGCAGGCCACGGCCAACCAGTATCAGCAGGGAATCAACAACCAGGTGAACCAGTTCAACAATCAGCTGCAGCAGAACCTGCAGACGCAACAGCAGCAGCTCTCGGGCCAGATGCAGCAGGCGACGGGCCAGTTCAACAACCAGGTGCAGCAGGCGATGCCGCAGCAGCAGACCGTGAACGGCAACTGGTGGCCGTTCCAGAGCCCGAACAGCGTGCCCCCGGCGCGCGCCACGCCCGCGACCACGGCCCGATACTAGCTTCACGCAAAGCCTCGGCATCCTGCCTCGCTTTGCTTGGCGAACGTCCGTTCGCTCTCGAGAGCCGGGCCTCCAGCCCGGCGGTCCAAGCAAATACTGAGATCACGCAAAGCCTCGGCATCCTGCCTCGCTTTGCTTGGCGAACGTCCGTTCGCTCTCGAGAGCCGGGCCTCCAGCCCGGCGTGCCCCGGCCGCCGGCTTTAGCGACCAGCGCAGCCATGGATGGCGCAGCGCCAGTCGCTAGGAGTGAGCGCAGGCCGGAGGCCGAAGCGAACGTCCGGCGACGGGGTCTGGGGAGCCCGAAGCCGCTGCACGCGTGGTATCGTGAGGTTGCTCTCGCAGGCGCAACCATGTTCGATTGGCTGAGACCGAAACGCTCCGCGATCACCCGCTCCACGTGGCGTTTCGTCGAGCGGGTCGACGACCTCGCCGCGGAGATGGAGTCGCTGAGCGACGCGGCCCTGCGGCGGCAGGCGCGGTCGCTCTCCTATCGGGCCAAGGCCGGCGAGCCGCTCGACGGCCTCCTCGTGGAGAGCTTCGCCGCCACCCGTGAGGCGGGCCGGCGCACGATCGGGATGCGGCACTACGACGTGCAGGTGCTGGCCGGCACCGCGCTCGTCGACGGGGCGATCGTGGAGATGCAGACGGGCGAGGGCAAGACGCTCGTGGCCACGCTGCCGCTCGCGGCCTACGCCCTCGCCGGCAAGGGGGCGCACCTCGCCACGGTCAACGACTACCTCGCCAAGCGCGACGCCGAATGGATGGGGCCGATCTACGGGGCGCTGGGGATGTCGGTCGGCATCGTGCAGTCGGAGATGGATTTCGACGAGCGCCGCAGGGCGTATGCGTGCGACGTCACCTACGGCACCGCGAAGGAATTCGGGTTCGATTTCCTCAAGGATCGGCTGATGAACCGCGAGATCGCGGAGGGCCGGGCCGATCTCGGCGCGATGCTCACCGGCAGGGCCGGCTCGACGACGTCGCAGCTCCTCCAGCGGCCATACTGGTTCGCGCTCGTCGACGAGGCCGACAACGTGCTGATCGACGAGGCTCGCACGCCGCTCATCATCGCCTCCCCGCCCGGTGAGGCCCAGGCGGTGCAGGAGGCGGTGTTCCGGTTCGCCGCCGCGGCCGCGGCCACGCTCGAGCCCGACGAGGACTTCGAGGTGGACGTGCAGAAGCAGACGTGCGAACTGCTCGGCCGGGGCCGCAGCCGCGTGCGGGCCTGCGAGCGGCCCGCGATCCTCGACGGCGTCAGCCTGCTCGAGCTCTACGACGCCGTGGAACGGGCCCTTCGCGCGCGGCGGTTTTTCACCCGCGACCGGCAGTACGTCGTCCGCGACGGCAAGATCGTGATCATCGACGAGTTCACGGGGCGGGCCGCCGAGGGCCGCACCTGGCGTGACGGCCTCCATCAGGCGGTCGAGGCCCAGGAGGGGATCGAGGCGACGGTGCCCTCGGGACACGCGGCGCGGATCACGATCCAGGACCTCTTCGCCCGCTGGCCGCACCTCGCCGGCATGACGGGCACGATCGCCACGAGCGCCGGCGAGATCAGCCGCACCTACGACGTGGCCGTGGCCACGGTGCCGACCCACCGGCCCGCGATTCGCGAGCGGCTCCCGCCCGTCATCTGCGCGGATCTGGCCGACAAGTTCCGCCGGATCGTCGCCGAGGTGCAGGAGATGCACGCCCTCGGCCGGCCCGTGCTCATCGGCACCCGGTCGATCGACAAGTCGGAGATGCTCTCGCGGATGCTCACCGAGGCCGGCCTGCCGCACACGGTGCTCAACGCCAGGCAGATCGAGCGCGAGGCCGAGATCGTGGCCGAGGCGGGGCGGCGGGGGCAGATCACCGTCTCGACGAACATGGCCGGGCGCGGCACCGACATCAAGCTCGGGGAGGGCGTGGCGGACCTCGGCGGCTTGCACGTGATCTGCACAGAGTTGCACGATTCGGCGCGGATCGACCGCCAGCTGATCGGCCGCTGCGGTCGGCAGGGCGATCCGGGCACGTGGCGGCAATACGTGGGGCTCGACGACGACATCCTCGTGAGCGGGTTCGGGCCGAAGCGGGCGGCCGCGATCGCGAAGCGGCTGGCGGGCTTCGTGGGCACCGCGTCGGAGCGGGCCCTGCGGGTCTCGAAGCGGGCCCAGCGACGCGTGGAGGCCCGGCACGTCCGGCAGCGGCGGCTGCTCGAATACGTGGAAAGGCAGCGGGCCGAGGCGCACATCCAGATGAGCCAGGATCCATACCTCGACGCCGCGGGGTGAGTTCACGCGAACACGAGCCTCCTTTCGCGCCTGCAGGGCCGTCCATGGCCCCTGCGGGCGTGCGCGGCTGCGACGCATCTGGCGTTGACTCTCGCGGCATCCTGTGTGAGCCTACGACGCATGGAACGGGCCGTTTTCGCGTGTTTCCCGGCGATCTGTGCCGCGGCCCTGCTGGCAGGGTGGCCGCCGGGCGCGGGCACGTCGCGCGGCGACGAGGCGATTTCCCCCACCGGCCCGGGCGTGCCGCGCGAGGTGGCGGCCGACGGTACGGTCTCCGTCGTCGTCAATCCGCCGCTCGAACCGGCTGCCGCGCGGGCAGCCGGTGCGTTGCCGGCTGCGGCGCCGGAGCCCGCCGCACTGCTCGGGGAGCTGCTCGAGCCGCTCGATGCGGCGGCCGCTCCGGGGCTTTACAACCGGCCGCTGCCGCTGCTCGAGGCGCTCGAACGCCCGGGCGACAGGTCGCGACGCCTGTGGATCACGCAGGCTTATTGGAAGGTGGTGGCGGCGTTCGCCGGGCTCAGGCAGGCCGTCACCGCAGCCGACCGCATCGAACTCGTCGCCCCGGGTTCCGCGCCCCGCGACCGCGTCGTCCTCGACGCGCTCGCGGCTTCGGCCCGGGCGGAGCGGGCCGAGGCCGAGGCGGCACTCGTCGTCGCACAGCAGGAGCTCGTCGACCTGGTCCGCCTGCCCGCCGGCGAGCCGCCGCCGTGGCCGGTCGATCGGCCGCTCGTCACCGCCTACCAGACGCAGTTCGACACGATCTTCGCCGCCCGGGTCGCCACCGGCCGCGTGCGGGCGATCAACCGGGCGCTGCCGAGCAGGCACCAGGCGATCGAGACGCGGGCCGCCGCGGTGCGGTCGGCGGCCGAGGCGTTTTCGCGGGCCGAGGTGGAGCACGCCCAGGGGGCCCAGCCGATCGAGTCGGTCGCGGCCGCCGCCGAGTTGCTCGACGCGCAGGAGCGGGCGTTCATCGACGGCGTGCGGGTCTACAACGCCGAGATCGCCGAATACGTGATGGCCGTGGCCGACTTCTCGGTGCCCGACGACCGCTTCGCGGCGATGCTGATCGGCACGCC
>RGVT01000107.1 GCA_010027105.1 Planctomycetia bacterium | reverse complement strand
GAGCAGCTCCGGGGACGCCGCAAGCGTGTCGAGGAGAACCCGGTCGGCGCTCTCGATGAGATAGTCGTGGGCGATCGCATTGCGGAGCATGCGGAGCTCCCGCCACCGCTCGGCGGACGCGATGAGGCTGCGGGCTTCCGCCCGCTGCAATCGGTCGAGCGGCGAGCCTTCGTCCATCAACTCGATCTGGTCGAGTGTGCGAAACACCCGCTGGACGAGAAAGTCGTTGAGCCGAGCGAACCGCGACGTGAGCGCCTCGCAAGACTCCCGCTCGCCGACCGAGAGTTCGCCTCCGAGCCGATCCGCGAACGATGCCACGCGACCGCGTGATTCCTCGAGCACGCTGGCCGCGGCGCGCAGGAGATGCAGCTGCTCCCGAAGAATCTGCTTCAGCTGTTCGACCACAACTCCACCCCCCCGAGCCGTGCCAGCGCCGGAAATGCACCCGCTCCGCTGCCGTCATCCACCACGAGATCGACACGTTGCACACCGATCTCGTCTTCGAGCGCGATTCGCAGCCGCTGCGTCAATCGGTGCGGATCGAGTTCGACGAGCAGATCGATATCGCCACCACGACGGGCGGGGTCGGTTCGCGAACCGAAGAGCACGATCCTGCGCCAGACGACGCCGAGTTGCTCACATGCCCGCTCGACGGCACGCCGAATGCCTTCCTGCTCAGCGCAGGAGAGCCGCAGATTCGTGGCGATCGAAGCCATGGGCGACAAGACCCTCGTGGCGGCAAGAAACACGTATTTCCTCCGCATCATACCACGGCGTCCTCGATGTTGACGCAGGCCGCGAGGCGAACGTCATAACGCCGGAAACGGCCGCTCGCGGGTCGCCTGCACCGCGGGCAGCAGGAGCCCGATGATCGCAATCACGCCCAAAGCTCCACGAGCGTAAAGCCGCTGCGGGAACGGGTGCAGGGCGTTGTGTTCATCTGAGGAGCCGTGTGCGAGTCGAGCGCGAGGGCGCGCACGTAGCGCTCAGCGGCCCGGCCAGATGGCGGCCAGGGCCAGCGTCGCGGCGAGGCCCACGCACCCCTCGATCGCCACCATCACCGACGCCGAACGGAGCGTCTGCACCTCGTCCATGCCGCTCATTCGCGACACCACCCAGAAGCCGCTGTCGTTCATCCACATTCCCACCTTCGACCCGCAGCCGATGGCGATGGCGACGTAGACCGGATGAATCGCTTCGCCGCCCCCAGTCAGGAGCGGCGCCATCACCCCGGCCGCGGTGATCATCGCCACGGTGGCCGACCCCTGCGCCACGCGGATGAGCGCCGTCACCAGCCAGGCCACGGGCACGAGGGCCAGCCCCTCCCCGGCGACGAGGCCCCTTGAGAGTTCGGCGAGCCCCGCCTGTCGCAGCGTGGCCCCGAGGGCCCCGCCCGCCCCGATCACGAGGATGATCGAGCCGGCCTCCGTCACCGCCTCGCCGAGCGTCGCCCGCAGCCGGTCGAGGCTGCCGCCGGACGCAACCATCACGCCGATCGCCGCCAGGGCCGCGATGGCGAGCGCGACGTTCTTCTCCCCGACGATGTGGAGCACCGCGGCGGCGGTCGACGGGAGGGCGTGCGGCGCCGCGTGCGCGACCGACTCGAGGCTGATGAGCACGATCGGCAACAGGATCGGGAGCAGAGCCGCCCAGAGCGGCGGCATGCGAGTCGGCACGTCCGGCGTTGGGCCGGCATCGACCTCCCGCGCCGCCTGCGGCTGGAGCGGCCAGCGGGCGTCGGCGAACAGGGCATAGGCGTAGCCGGCGAGCGCCGCCACGATGCCCACGACGAGCCCGACGCCGATCATCGTCGCCATCTCGACGCCGAGCGCGTCGGCCACGAACAGCGGCCCGGGCGTGGGCGGCACGAGCGAGTGCGTCATCGTGGCCCCGGCCACGATCGCGAGCACGCCGAGCAGGTAGCCGCGGCCCGTCCGCTCCCAGGCCGCCCGGGCCAGGGGCAGCAATAAATAGAAGACCGTCTCGGCGAACATCGGGATTCCGAGGACGAAGCCGGCGAGCAGCAACGCCAGCGGCGTGTGTCGCTCGCCCACGAGCCGCTGGATCGATGCAACGATGCGCTTGGCACCTCCCGCCGCGGCGAGGCACGCCCCGAGGATCGACGCCAGCGCGATCACGACCCCCACGTCGAGCGCCGTCTTCCCGAACCCCCGGGCCACGATCTCCCCTGCCGATGCGGCGGCATCCGGCGGCCGCGGCGCGAGCAGCGCCACGGCGAACGCCGCCGCGATCAGGACGACGAAGGGATGCAGCCTGAGCGCGAGCACGCCGCCGACGACGATCAGGAGCGCGACGGCGAGGAGGACCAGCGGCGTCATGCGGGCGGCAATCTTGTGGCTGCAGGCGCGGGCCTTACAATCCCCGCCATCCCCCGCGGATTTTCGTGACCAGCCCGGCGGTGTCCATGGCCGACACGCATTCCCCCCGACGCCTCGCCGCGGGCGACCTCCGCTCGCAGCGCCGCCGTGCCCCCGGCGACCTCCGCTCGCAGCGCTGGTTCGCCCCCGACGACCTCCGCTCGTTCGGCCACCGCAGCCGGCTGCGGCAGATGGGCTACTCGGCCGAGGAGGCCGAAGGCCGGCCCGTGATCGCGATCCTCAATTCGTGGAGCGATCTGAGCCAGTGCCACACCCACTTTCCTGAGCGGGTGGCGGAGGTGAAGCGGGGCGTGTGGCAGGCCGGCGGGTTCCCCGTTGAAATCCCGGTGCTCGCTGTCTCCGAGATGTTCATGAAGCCGACCGCGATGTTCTATCGCAACCTGCTCGCGCTCGAGGTCGAGGAGGTGCTGCGGAGCCATCCCGTGGACGGCGCCGTGCTGATGGGGGGCTGCGACAAGACCGTGCCCGGCTTACTGATGGGCGCGATCACGATGGATCTGCCGGCGATCTTCCTGCCCGCGGGGCCGATGCTCGCCGGCCGGCACCGCCGGGAGCGGCTCGGCAGCGGCACCGACGTCTGGAACTCCTGGGCGCAGCGCCAGGCCGGCTGCCTCGACGAGTGCGTGTGGCGGCAGCTCGAGGAGGGCATCGCCCGCTCCGCCGGCACCTGCATGACGATGGGCACGGCCTCCACGCTCGCGAGCCTCGTCGAGACGCTCGGCCTCATGCTGCCGGGCGCGGCCACGATCCCCGCCGTCCACTCCGCGCACGCCCGGATGGCCGCCGCCTGTGGCCGGCGGATCGTGGAGATGGTGTGGGAAGACCTGCGGCCGTCGAGAATCCTCTCGCCGGCGGCGTTCGACAACGCGATCGTGGCCGACATGGCACTCGCCGGCTCGACGAATGCGATCGTGCACTTGCTGGCGCTCGCGGGCAGGGCGGGCGTGCCGCTCGGCCTCGACCGGTTCGACGCCCTCTCGCGCACGACGCCCGTGATCGCAAACCTGCGGCCGGCCGGTGAATACCTGATGGAGGATTTTCACGACGCGGGCGGCGTGCCGGCGCTCCTCTCGCGGCTCGCCCCGCTGCTCGACCTCGCCTGTCCGACCGTCACTGGCAAGTCGCTCGGCAAAAACATCGCCGGCGCCGAGGTGATCGACGACCGCGTCATCCGCCCGCTCGCCGAGCCGCTCGGCCGGGCCGGCGGCACGTTCGTGCTGCGCGGCAACCTCGCCCCCGACGGCTGCGTGATCAAGCCCACGGCCGCCGAGCCACGGCTCCTCAAGCACACCGGCCGCGCCGTCGTCTTCGATTCCTATCCCGACATGAAGGCCCGGATCGACGACCCCGCCTCCGGGATCACGGCCGACGACGTGCTCGTGCTCCGCAACGCCGGCCCGCGCGGCGCCCCCGGCATGCCCGAGTGGGGCATGCTGCCGATCCCGAAGCCGCTCTTGGAGCGGGGCGTGCGCGACATGGTGCGGATCTCCGACGCCCGGATGAGCGGCACGAGCTACGGCACCTGCGTGCTCCACGTCGCCCCGGAGAGCGCCGTCGGCGGGCCGCTCGCCGCCGTGCAGACCGGCGACCGGATCGCCCTCGACGTGGAAGCCCGCCGCCTCGACCTGCTCGTGGACGACGCCGAGATCGCCCGCCGCCTCGCCGCCTGGAACCCCCCCGAGCCCCGCTTCACCCGCGGCTATGGCAGACTGTTCGTCGACGAGGTCACGCAGGCCAACCTGGGCTGCGACTTCCGGTTTTTGCAGCGCGGCGGCCCCACCCCCGAGCCCGACATTTTTTGACGATGCTCACCCCGGCCCACTTCGCCCGGTCCGTGATGGCCGTGCCGCCGCTGGCCCGCACGCCCGCGGGCGGCCTCGACGCCGCCGAAAACGAAAAACTCATCCGGCACCTCGAGGCGGGGGGCGTGTCGCTTTTGCTCTACGGCGGGAACGCCACGCTCGACGAATACGAGCCGCTGCTCGAGATGCTGGCGGCGGCGGCGGCGCCGCAGACGCTCGTCGTGCCGTCGGCCGGCCCGACGTTCGGCCTGATGATGCACCACGCGCGGGCGATCCGCCGGCATCGCTTTCCCACGGTGATGGTGCTGCCGCAGCAGGGGATCACGACGAGCGCCGGCGTGGCCACCGGCATCCGTCGGTTCGTCGAGGCAGCCGGTGTACCCGCCTTGCTCTACATCAAGCACGATGGCTTCATCGAGCCGGCGGACGCGGCCCGGCTCTGCCGGGACGGGCTCGTGAGCGCGATCAAATATGCGACCGTGCGCCCCGATCCGGCCCACGATCCCTCCCTGCGGGAGCTCGTGACGCTCGTCGACCCCGCGACGATCATCAGCGGCATCGGGGAGCAGCCGGCAATCGTGCACATGCGCGACTTCGGCCTGGGCGGCTTCACCACAGGCTGTGGCTGCGTGGCCCCTCGGCTCTCGCAGGCGCTGCTCGCGGCGATCACGCGCCGCGACTGGGCCGAGGCCGAGCGCGTCCGCCGCATCTTCGAGCCGCTGGAAGACCTGCGGAACGCCATCAGCCCGATCCGCGTGCTCCACGAGGCGGTGGCGGCGGCGGGCATCGCCGCCACCGGCCCCTTGCAGCCCTTGCTCGACGACGTCGAAGCCGAGCACCGTCCGGCGATCGCGGCAGCGGCCCGCGCGCTGCTCGCCGCACAGGAGGCGGCATGAACGCGACCCCGGAAATCCTCGTCGGAGGAGCGTGGCGGCCCGCCGCCGCGGTCGATTCGTTCCACGCGTTCGATCCGACGACGGGCCGGCGCCAGGCCGCCGCATGGCCGGTGAGCGGGTGGGCCGACGTCGACGCGGCGCTGACGGCCGCCACCGGTGCGGCCCGCGCGCTCGCCGTGCTTCCGGATGAGGGACGCGCCGCCTTCCTCGAACGCTACGCCGCGCGGCTCGAGCGGAAGGCGGGCGAACTCGTCGCGGCGGCGCACGCCGAGACGGGCCTGGCCGTGAAGCCGCGGCTGACCGAGGCGGAACTGCCGCGGATGCTCGACCAGCTCCGCCAGGCCGCCGCCGCCGCCCGCGAGGGCACCTGGCGGATGGCGATGATCGACACGCCGCGCAACATCCGCTCGGCCGCGTTCGGGATCGGGCCGGTGGTCGTGCTCCCGCCGGGCAACTTCCCGTTCGCCTACGGCGCCGTCACCGGCGGTGACTTCGCGGCGGCGATCGCGGCCGGCAACCCGGTGATCGCGAAGGCCCATCCGGGCTGCCCCGGCGTGTCGCTGCTGGCGGCCCGCGAGGCGGCCGCGGCGCTCGATGAATCGGGCCTGCCACCGGCCACGGTGCAATTGCTCCACGGCGTCGCCCCGGCCGACGGCGAGCGGCTCGTGGCCGATCCGCGGGTGGGGGCGACCGGATTCACTGGCGGCCAGGAGGCGGGCCGAAAACTCTTCGCCGCCGCGGCGGCCGCCGGCCGCGTGATCTGGGTGGAGATGGGGAGCCTCAATCCCGTGGTGCTCCTCCCGGGCGCCCTCGCCGAGCGCGGCCCGGCGATCGCCGACGAGCTGACGGCGAGCGTCACCGGCTCTGCCGGGCAGTTCTGCACGAAGCCCGGGATCGTGTTCGTGGTCGATGACGCGGCCGGCCGGGCGTTTCTCGAAGCGCTCGCCTTGAAATTCAGTGCCGTCGGAGAACAGGTGCTGCTCGGACCGACCGGCGTCGAGCGGCTCGCGGGGGGCATCGCGAGGCTCCGCGAGGCCGGGGCCCGGCTCGTGGCGGGGGGCACCGCGGCAGCCGCAGCGGGCTGTCGCCATCCCGCCACGTTGCTCGAGGTCTCGGCGGCCGAACTGCTCGCCCGGCCCGAGCGACTGCTCGTGGAGGCCTTCGGCAACGCGACGCTCGTCGTGCGGGCCACGACGCTCGCCGAGCTGGCGTGGGCCCTGGCGCTGGTGCCGGGCGCGCTCGGCGCGAGCCTCTATCTCGCGACGGACGGCCGCGACGATCGCGACGCCGCGGCCGTGCAGCCACTGCTCGAGGCGCTCGCGGGCCGGCTCGTCGAGAACCGCATGCCCACGGGGCTCGCCGTCACGCCCCCGATGCAGCACGGCGGTCCGTGGCCCTCGGCCGCGCCCCCCTTCTTCTCGGCCGTGGGCATGCCGTGGTCGATCCTGCGGTTCGCCCGCCGGCTGTGCTTCGACGGAGTGGCCACCCGGCGGCTGCCGGAATGCCTGCGCGACCCGCCGCCCCCCGGCCGCCCGTGGCGGTTCATCGACCACGCCTGGACCCGCGGCTGAGCGGAGGCCGCCCGACGCCGCCTACCGCCCCACGGGCGCGACCGGCCGGCGGGCCACCTCGGGTTCCTGCGGGCTGCGCGGGAGGACGACGCCGGCGAGATACCAGCCGTTTGTCACCGCCTCCATCCCCACGCCCGCCGTCCCGAAATACTTCCGGATCAGCTCGAAATCGGGCAGCGTGCTGCCGTCGATCTTCTGGGCCCGCACGCTCCCCTCCTTGCCGTCGCCGAGTGCCGCGTTGAGGAGCTGCCCTGTCAGGCTCTTCGACTTGGGCATCTCCCCCTTGCGCAGCATCTCGTAGGCCGGCCGCACCGACTCGTCGGCCCGGGCGAACGTCTTGAGCGCCGTCTGCGCCGGGAAGAGCTTCTTCAACTCGCCCGCCACCAGGGCGTAGTCGGCCGCCGCCGCCAGGCCGCCCTCGCCCGCCGACGCCGCCAGCACCCGCTCGAGGAAGTCGCGGTGCGAGGCGATCAGGAGGTGGCCGTGGGCCACCGTCACGGCGGAGTGGGGCAGGAGTTTCTCCTCGCGTTCCCGCAGCCGGCGACGGTGCTGGTGGGCGTCGCTCTCGTGATCGGCGTGCGCGATCGCGCCGCCGGGCGTCTCGATCTCGAGCTTCGGGATGGCCGCCGAGCGGTCGATCATCTCCCAGATCACGAGGCCGTTCGACTCGACCTTCTGCATGTCGGGGTCGGTCGCCATGCTCTTGGCCACGGTGGCCGCCACCGTGGCGGGATCCCTGGCCTCGATCGCGATCACCAGCCGCTCGCTGTCGACGTCGATCGGAGTGGCATGGTCGCCCAGCACCGAGACCCGGGTGCCGAGGCTGGCGACGAGGTCCTGTTCGACGTCGATCTGCGGCCCGTCGGGGTCCTCCTTCAGCGAGGCGATCACGTCGTCGAACACGCCCTTCTCGCCGACGATGTCGTCGACGAGAGGCTCGGCGGAGGCGAACGCGTTGGCGATGTCCCACTGCAGGGCCACCCAGCTCGACACGTCGCGCGGCACCCACTGCGGCGGCTCGATCCGCTCGGCGTTGGGGAAGTGCAGCATCCGGGCGGCGAGGTCGAACCGGTCGGCCGCGAACGGCTTGCGGCCGGCGAGCGGTGGGGCGTAGATCAGCGTGTGGTGCTGGGCCTCGCGGGTGCCGTTGTCGAAGAACACGACGCCGCCGGCGCCCTTGACGGCGTCGAAGCCCTGGCGGCCGAGGATCGCCACGTAGTCGGGCCCCTTGCGCTTCTCGCGCGGCGGGTTCGCGGCCTGGTAGGCCTTGGCGTAGCCCAGCGGATCGACGAACCAGCGGAGCGGGGCCGCGGCCGACGGCACCTCCTTGCCGCAGCGGGCCGCCACCGCCTGGTAGGCGGGCTGCGAGGCGAGCGAGTCGGGGCGGCCCTGCCGGAGCGCGGCGACGAGCTGGCCGACGACGGCGGGCGA
>RGVT01000106.1 GCA_010027105.1 Planctomycetia bacterium | reverse complement strand
CGGCGGCGGCCGCCGCCGCCGCCCCCGAGCCGAGCAGCGCCTCGCCCAGCATCAGGTGGGCGTCGAGACGGGCCGGATCGAGCGCGATCGCCCGGCGGGCCGGGGCCACGGCCTCCGCCGGCCGGCCCAGCCGCAGCAGGCACGCCGCCCGCCCCACGTGGGGCGCCGGCGCCGCCGGCTCGATCTCGGCGCTGCGTTCGTAGGCAAAGAGCGCCGCCGACACGTCGCCCCGCCAATAGAGGGCCTCCCCCACGGCCGCGACGGCGCGGGGGTTGCCCGGGTCGTGCCGTACCGCGGCGGCCCACACGGCGACCCGCGAGCGATAGACGTCCGCCCGCTGTGCCGTGGCGGCGCCCAGCGCGGCGGCGGCCGCCACGGCCGCTGCCGCCACCAGGGCCGGCCCCTCGATCCGCACGGCGAGCCGGCCCACGAGGCGGTCGAGCCCCAGCACGGCCGCCGTCGCGAGGAACGCCAGCGGCAGATACATCCGGTGCTCGACGCACAGGTGGGTGACGGGCATGACGCTCGACGTCGGCGCGAGCGTCACGAGGAATCCCAGGCCGAGAAACCCTGCGGCGGGCCGCCGGCAAAGCGCGGCCGCACCCGCCCCGAGCAGCACGCCGAGGCCGAGCAGCGAGGGCCAGAGCGCGCGCGGGTCGCGCTCCACGGGCCAGTCGTAGTCGAAGCACAGGTCGGCCGGCCACGCCGCCAGCCGCAGGTAGTGGAGGATCACCGCCGGCTGGTTGAGCGCGTATTCCCACCACGTCACGCGGTTGGTGGTGAGCTCCGGATACCTCGCCCGCTGGGCCACGACGATCGCCACCGCGATCGCGGGAGTGGCCGCCAGGGCTGCATAGAAGAGGAAGCGGCGGCGGGCCATCTCGCGGAGCGGGGTGCCGACCACCAGCCGGTCGAAGGCGGCGACGAGCGCGGGCGCGGCCACCACCGTCTCCTTGCAGCCCATGCCCGCCGCGCAGCAGGCCACCGACGCGCACAGCCAGCGGCCCGCGCCGCCGCCGGCGCGTTGGGCCTGCGCGAACGCCGCCAGGGTCCCCAGGATCGCGAGGGCCCCGAGGAGCTCCATCCTTTGATAGATGTAGGTGACGGGCTGCGTGACGAGCGGGTGCACGAGCCACACCAGCGCGGCCCCCCAGCCGGCCACCAGCGCCCGGCGGCGGTCGGTCCACCCCTGGAAGTCGACGAGCGACACGGCCACCAGCCACCAGACGAGCAGGCCGTTGGCCACGTGGATGGCGAGGTTGACGACGTGAAAGCTCCGCACGTCGGCCGCGTCGAGGCCCAGCCCGCGGTTGAGCCGGCGGTTGAGGGCGAACGAATAGTAGGGCAGGGGCCGGTGGGGGAGCCGCCCGCCGGTGAACATCGCCGTCGACGGGGGCCAGAGCACGTCGAGGGCCTCGTTGTCGCGCACTTCGCCGATGTCGTCGTAGACGAAGGCCCCGTCGAGGCCCGGCGCGTGGGCCGCGAGCGTGAGCGCGAGCAGCGCCCCGGCGAGCAGGAGGGTGCGGAGGCGGTCTGGGGGAGTCATCGCTCGGGCCGTCCGGGAGCGGGGGGGCGATCCTCGGCCGCCGACACTCTACCACCCACGGCGGCCAGATTGCGGGCGGCCACCGGGTCGGCGGGGTCGAGCGCGTGCGCCCGTGCGAACCATTCGCGGGCCTCTTCCACCGAGCCCCGGGCGAGGGCGAGGTTGGCGAGATTGGAATGCGCCTCGACGTTGCGTGGATCGAGCCTGAGGGCCTCGCGGACGAGCGATTCTGCCCGAGGATCGCCCCGCATGCCGAGGAGCGCGCCGAGGTTGTTGAGCGTGGCGACGTCGCGTGGCCGGGCCGCGAGGGCGCGGCGAAACCAGCCGATGGCCGCGTCGGGATCCCGGTCCCGGAGGACGTTGCCCATCAGGAGCAGGGCGGGGGCGTGGCCCGGGTCGAGCCGCAGCGCCTCGCCGATGGCGGCTTCCGCGGCGCTGCGGTCGCCGGCGTCGAGCGCGGCCTGTCCCAGACATTCCCAGGCCCGCGGGTTGGCCGGCGCCTTGGCGATGCAGTCGCGCCACAGCGCCTCGCGCGAGCCGTACAGGCGGCACCGCTCCGCCGTGGCCGCCGTCAGCGCGCCCGCGACGCAGGCGGAGGCCACGGCGAGCGTCCGGAGCCCGGCCAGCCGGTGGACGGCGATCGCGGCGCCGGCGACGACCGTCGCCAGAGGCAGATACATCCGGTGCTCCGCGCACAGATCCACGACGGGCATGACGCTCGACGTGGGGGCGAGGAGCGTGAACGACGCCGCCGGCAAAAAAGCCCAGGCGCGGCCCCGCCAGGCCGCGACGGCGGTCGCGGCCGCCGCGGCCGCCACGACCGCACAGGCCGGCAGCACCGCGAGCGCACTCCCCGCCGGCTGCCAGTGGTGGTCGAAGCACAGCCCCGCCGGCCAGGCCGCGAGCCGGAGATAGTGCAGGATCACCGCCGGCTGGTTGAGCAGATACCCGATCGGGGGCAGGGCGGAGCCCTCGAATTCCGCATAGCCGCGCACGCGGTGTTGGTCCCAGACGACGATGCCGAGCACGATCCACGTGGCGAACAGCAGCCCGTGCACCGCCAGCCGTCGCCGCGGCACCCGCCACGGGCGGGCGACGAGCAGCCCGTCGTAGAGCAGCACGAGCACGGGTGCGACGACGGCCGTCTCCTTGCAGGCCATCCCCAGCCCGCTGGCGACGCCGGCGGCTCCCCACCAGCCCCATCGGCGGGGCGACCGGAGGCCCCGCTCGAAGCAGCACAGCGTGGCGAGGATCGCCAGCGCCGCCATGATCTCCATCCGCTGGTAGACGTAGGCGACCGCCTGCGTGCACAGCGGGTGCACGAGCCACACGGCCCCGGTCGCGGCGCCGAGCCAGGCCGCGTGCGGGGCGTGCGGCCGTGCCGACGCCCGCCGCGCCGCGGCGGTCGTCAGCCACGCCAGCAGGCAGCCGTTGGCGAGGTGGATCGCCAGGTTGACGGCGTGGTAGCCCCACGGGTCGAGCCCGTGCACGGCCCTGTTGAGAGCGAACGAGTAGTAGGGGAGCGGTCGATGGGGCAGCCTGCCCCCTTCGCGCATCGGCACCGTCGGCGGCCAGAGTGTCGTCAGCGCGGGATTGTGGGCGATGTCGACGATGTCGTCGAGCACGAACGGCCCCGACAGCGCGGGCCGGTAGGCCGCCACCGTCAGCAGCATGCCGATCGCGAGCATGCATGCCGGGCCGAACCGATTCCGGGGCGGGTCGCGCATGCGACCGATGATAACCGGCCGCATGCAGCCGAAGCGCTCACCAATTCCTCACGCTGACAACCGCCCGCGGGGCGGGTACAACAGGCGCGTCGCGTGCCTCCCACACAATCGTTCTGGTGCAGCCCACCGCTCCGCCGATGTCCGTACCCCCCGATTCGAGCGATCCACTCGATCCGCCCGGTGATCCGAACCGGAGCGGGCCGGGCACCCGCCCCCGGGACGACGCGCCGGCCCGGGCCCAGGTGTCGCCGCGGGTCGCGGGAGCGGCGATCATCGCCGCCGTCGCGCTGAGCATGGTGGTCGCCTGGCTGCAGATCCGCCGCCCCGAGCGGCCGATCGAAGACCCGCAGGCGGCGTGGGTCGAACTGGCCGACGCGGTGCGATCGGCGGCCGCCCGGGGGCGGTATGCCGAGGCCGCCAAGACGGCCGGCAAGGCGCTCCAGCTGGCGGAGGCCACCTACGGCCCCGACCACGTCTGCACGGCCGAGTCACTCAATGAACTGGCGAAGTTGCTCGTGGCCCAATCGCGGCTGGATGGCGTGGAGACGATGTACGACCGCGCGCTCGCCATCCTGACCCGCGTCTATGGCCACGACAGCCAGGAGGTCGCGAACGTGCTCAACAACCGGGGCCAACTCGCGGAGAAGAGGGGGCGGTTCGCCCTGGCAGAGGAGGACTTTTCCCGGGCCTTGGCGATCGCGCGGAACGTGCACGGCGCGTCGCATCCGCTGGTGGCGATGGAGATCAACAATCTCGCCTGCCTGGCCGACAGCCGCGGGGCGCACGACGAGGCTGCGGATCTCCACCGTCGGGCCCTCGCGATGCGCGAAGCGATCGAAGGGCCGGCCCATCGCGACACGGCCGAGTCGTTGGCGAACTACGGCGTCAACGCCAGGCGCCGCGGCGATCTAACCGCCGCCGAGCGGCTGCAGCGTCGGGCGCTGGCGATCCGCGAGCGGGTCCTCGGCCCGGACCACGCGCTCACCGCGGCGTCGCTGAATGAGCTCGCGCAGGTGCTTCTCGACCGCAAGGATGCCGCCGCGGCCGATCCCCTCGCGGCCGCCGCCTTGGCGATCAGGCAGGTGGCGGTGGGCCCGAACACGGCGGCCTTCGCCGCGTCGCTCGAGACGGTGGGCCGCGTGCGGGCGGCGGAGGGGGAACGGGACGCGGCGCGGCGGCTGTTCGAGCAGGCGCTGGCGATCCGGCTCGAGACCAACGGCCCGGCGCACCCGCGCACGGCCGACGCGGCGGTGCTGTTGGCCGGCCACCTGGCCACGGTCGAGGCGGATCAGGCCACCGCGGCCGCGTTGCTCGAAAAGGCGGTCGCGATCCGTTCGGCCGTGTTCGGGGATGCCCATCCGCTCACCCGGGAGGCCCTCACGGGCCTCGTCGAGGCCTGCAGGAAGTGCGGCCGCTCCGACGACGCCAAGGCCTTCGCGGAGCGGCTCGACACATCGGGCCCGGCCCCCGCGGTCACGCGGGCTTCCGGGCCCGCCGGCTGATGCGGCGGCGGGCCGACCGCGGCCCGCTCAGTCGCCGTCTTCCCTGGTGAGAATCGTCGGCGGCATGAGCAGCCACACCGAGCCGCGCTCGTCGCGAGACACGAGCCTGACCTCGTGGCCGAGGCCCGCGGCGATGGCGGCCGCGTTGGCCTCGTCCGACTCGAAGTCGCGCCCCACGAGGCGGATCGGCCCCTTCCTGAGAAACGGGTCGTTTTGCACCATGTCGAACCGGTTGAAGCCGCCGCCGAGCCGCACGAACACGAGCACCCTGGTGCCGTGGCCGAGGAGGAGCCCGGGATCCACCGCGGGCTCCTGCGCGACGTGCCCGGCGACGAAGTGCTCGATCTGCAGGGCCCGCAGCGGCACGAGCAGCACGAGGCTGGCCAGCGCGGCAAGCCCCACGCGCCGCACGACCCAGGGATCGAGCCCGCTTCCGGGCACGAGCGCGGCCGATGCCAGGATCGGGAGGCAGCCCCACGCGCTGTGGAAGTAGCGGTAGCCCCAGCCGTGGCCCTGATCGAAGATCACGAACACGTACCCCACGAGGGTGAGCCCCGCCGAGGCGGCCAGGAGAAGCGCCGGCGGCCGACGGCGGGCTGCAAACGCACCCAGGCAGGCGAGCGGGAGCAGGCCGGGCGCATCCCAGACGACGAGCTTGGCGAGGCCGACGAGCCGGATCCACAGGTGCCAGGCGTCGGGAATGTGGAAGGCCCCGAGCGCCCCGCGGCCGCGGTCGAGCAGGGCCTCGAGCCCCCCGGGGAGCGCGCCTGTGGCCGGCGGAGCGGCCGTCGCCTCCGTCGTCGTGACGGCGGTGCTCACGACGGCCGCGTCGGCGGCGATCGTGCGCTGCTCGAGCGCGTCCCAGCCCCAGCCGATCGGCACGTAGACGGCCAGATACCCGGCGGCGAGCAGCGGCAGGACGCGCAGACGCGCGGGGCGGCTGGCGAGCCAGGCGATCCACGGCAGGCCGAACACCGCGTGGCAGAACGGCTGGTGGAGGACGAGCGCATACCCGCCCACGAGCCCCGCCGCCAGCGCGCGTAAGGGGGTGGGGGCGAGCAGCAGCGACGCGAACGCGAGGTTGAGCAGGCAGTGCGCAGCCATGCTGTAGAAGGTGACGCCATAAGCCATGAACACCGGCGAGGCCACCGTCAGCAGCACCGCCCAGCCGGCGGCCCGGCCGCCGAACAGGCGGCGGCTCGTGCTCGCGATCAGGGGCAGGGATGCCGCGGAGAGGACGGCGTTGCAGGCCCACGGCGCGTCGAGCGCGGCACACGGCGCCATCAGCAGGGCGTGGCCCGGCGAGTAACAGCTCATCACCTCCCCCGTGGTCGCTGAGGCGACGATGAAGTAGTTCACGTGCCCGGGATTGACGAGCCCGCGCACGAGGGCGGGCGGCCACTGCCCCACGAGGCGGCCCGCCGCGAAGATGCGCGCCTGGAACAGCGCCGCGTATTCGTCCATCGAAACGGCGTAGCCGTGGCAGGCGTCGATCGCCAGGATGTCGAGGATCGGAGCCGTGGCGGCCGCGACGGCGAGGGGATGGCGGCCGAGCCAATCGACGAGGCCTTCGAGGAAAAGCCCCGCCCGGTTCTCCCATGCCGCCGGCAGGCGGGCGGCGAGAGCGACCACCAGCACCGCCAGCGACGCCAGGCCGCCGGTGACGTCGTACCGAGCGGTGAGATAGGGAAAGATGAACTCGGCCGCGCCGGCCGGCCGCCGGCCATACGACCATGCGAGCCACGCCACCACGAGCACCGCCGCCACCGCGGGCCCGACCAATGCGGCTGCCTGCCGCCTGCCGCTGATCGTCGTCATGTGCCGGCCATTCCGAGCCCCGAGCGAATCCACATCGCTGATCGGGGAAGGAGTCTAGCACGCGGGTAGACTCAGAGTGCGATGACCGATGAACCCTCAATCCCCCTCCCCGCGCTGCTGCTCCGGCTGCGGCATCATCTGCCCTCCAAGCGGCGGGTTCAGCTGGTGGCCGTGTTCGCCTCGATGCTGGCGAGCGGCTTCGCCGAGATCGTCAGCCTCGCGGCGGTCGTGCCGTTTCTGACGGTGCTCGCCGATCCCGGCCGGCTCTGGGCGCAGCCCTGGGTGCGGAGCCTCGCCGAATCCCGCGGCCTCACCGAACCCGCGCAGCTGCTGCTGCCCGTCACGCTCGCCTTTGCCGCGAGCGCCGTCGCCGCCGGGGCGATTCGCCTCGTCAATCTTTGGCTTTCCGGCCGCGTGGCAGCCGGCACCGGCAGCGATCTCTCGCAGGAGGCCTACCGCCGCACGCTCTTCCAGCCCTACGCCGTGCACGTGGCCCGCAACTCGGCCACGATCACCACGGCCGTGCTCTCGCACGTGGATGGACTGATCTACGGCGTCATCAATCCGCTGCTCGTGATCTGCGTCAACCTGGCCGTGATCGCTGCGATCGTGCTCGGCCTCGTGCTTATCGATCCCGGAGTGGCGTTTCTCACCGTGGTGGCCTTCGGCGGGGCATATCTGGCGATCTCCGCCGCCACGAAGGCGTCGCTTGCAGCCAACAGTCGCCGGCAGGCCGCGAGCGGCCGGGCCCTCGTGCAAAACGTGCAGGAGGGCCTGGGCGCGATCCGCGACGTGCTGCTCGACCATTCGCAGCCCTATTACCTGGCCCGCTATCGCGATGCCGACTGGGCCCTGCGGCAGCTGCGGGCCCGGGCCGAATTGCTCGGCGGGTTTCCACGGTTCGTGATCGAGGCCGCCGGCATGGCGGGCGTGGCGGTGCTGGCCTACGTGCTTGTCGCGCGGTCCGGCGGCCTCGCGGCGGCGCTCCCGGTGCTCGGGGCGCTTGCGCTCGGCGCCCAGCGGCTTCTCCCGGCGCTCCAGCAGACCTACATTTCGTTCGCGCAACTGCAGGCCCACGTGGCCGGGTTCGAGGCCGTGCTCGATCTCCTCGACCAGCCCGCCCCCGATGCCGACCGCCCCCGCGCGGCCCCCGCTGCGTTCGCCGAGTCGATCGCGCTTGATCGCTGCTCCTTCCGCTACCAGCCCGACCTGCCGCTCGTGCTTCGCGACGTATCGCTCGAGATAAAGCGCGGCGAGCGGGTGGCGCTCGTCGGGCCCACCGGCAGCGGCAAGAGCACGCTCGCCGACATTCTCATGGGGTTGCTTGCGCCGACGAGCGGCCGGCTCCTCATCGACGGCCGCGAGGTTTTGCCCGAGGCCTGGCAGGCGAACATCGCGCACGTGCCGCAGAGCATTTTTCTCGCTGATACCTCGATCGCGGAGAACATCGCGCTCGGCATCCCTGCGGCGGAGGTCGATCGCCCGCGGCTCGAGGCGGCGGCCCGGCAGGCGCAGATCGCGGGG
>RGVT01000105.1 GCA_010027105.1 Planctomycetia bacterium | reverse complement strand
TCCGGCGAGACGGTACGGGGTAACCCCGAGCCGGCGCGGGCGCGTTGAGGCATGACAGGCTGAAGCCTGTCCTACGGCAAGCGGGACGCTTGCCCCACGGTCAGGCAATCGCCGTGCCGAACAGGATTGCCGTCATGGTGCGGGGCGGCGCGGCTTGTTTTTCGGCGGCGGCGGGGCCAGTTGATTGGCGAGCGTGATCTTGAGCGCGGTCACGATGAGCTGCCCCTGCTGGTAGTATCGACCCTCCACCTCGACCTCGTCGCCCGGCGCGGCGAGGCCCACGTTGCCCGACCGCACCACGAGGTCGGCCTCCGGCGGCACCGGGATGTCGAATTTCTCGCGGCCCGCCAGCACCGTGACGACGTCCCCTTCGACCCGCTTGATCGTGCCGCAGACCAGGTAACTGCCCGCGGGCCGCCTGCCCGCCAGCCGTTTCGCCCCCGCTTCGGCCACGCCCAGCCCGCCCGCCATCACGCCGGGCGCGCCACCGTCGGTGAACGCCACCTGCAGGGCCGGCTCGGTGACCTTGCCCAGTTCGTCGAGCGACACCGTGCAGGTGACGAACTGCTTGGGCTGGAGCATCTCGCGGCTCGCCCTGCCCGTCACCTCGATTTTCGCATCCGGCGCGGGCACGGCCTGCCAGAGGTTGCCCCCCTTGGGAAGCCGCAGTTGCAGGACGCCCGGGCCGATCTCCACCACCTGGCCGATCTGCTCGTCCTTCGTGAGCGACTTGAGCTGGCCGGGGGGGCCCGGCTGCTGGCCGCCGGCCGGAGCGGACCAGGCGGCCACGAGACACGAGCCGGCCGCCACGAGCAGCCCCGCGATCCCGCGCCGCGGCCATGACGGGTTCGACGCGGACGGCTGCGGCATCTGGAGTTTCCCGCTGGTTCCGAGCACACTTGACCGACGAACCTTCTTTATACCAGGCCCGATCTGGCCCCGCCGCTCCTCCCCTTTCCCGCCCTGCATGGCCGCCTCCACCCGCCGCGTCACGATTCTCGACCTCGCGGCCGCCAAGCGCGTCCGGCGGCCGCTCACGATGGTCACCGCCTACGACTGGCCGGGCGCGAGGCTCGTCGACGCCGCCGGGGTCGATTGCGCTCTCGTGGGCGACAGCGTCGCGATGGTCGTGGCCGGCCGCGACTCGACGCTCCCGGCGACGCTCGAGCAGATGATCTACCACGGCGAGATCGTGGCCCGGGCCGTCGCGCGGGCCCTCGTGGTCGTCGACCTGCCGTTTCCGTTCCAGCACCTCGGGGCCCGCACCGCGGTCGAGGCCTGCGCCCGGATCCTCAAGGAGACGGGCTGCCAGGCGGTGAAGCTCGAGGGCACGGCCGGGCAGGCCGGCGTGATCGCGGCGATCGTCGCGGCCGGCATCCCCGTCATGGGGCATGTCGGCCTGCGGCCCCAGGCGGTGCACCAGCTCGGCGGCTATCGCGTGCAGCGCGACGTCGACCGTCTGCTCGAGGACGCCCGCGCCGCCGTGGATGCCGGGGCCTGCGCCGTGGTGCTCGAGTGCATCCCGGCCGAGGCCGCCCGGGCGATCACCGCCGCCGTCGCCGTGCCGACGATCGGCATCGGCGCGGGGCCGCACTGCGACGGCCAGGTGCTCGTCTACCACGACCTCGTCGGTCTCTCGACGGGCCGCGTGCCGAAGTTCGTGCGGGCCTACGCCGACTCGAAGACGGCGATCGCCGACGCGCTCGCCCGCTGGAGACGCGACGTCGAGGACCGGCGCTTTCCCGGGGCCGCCGAGACGCTCGGGTAGCCGGCGCCGCGGCTACGGGAGGACGACTTCGTCGGAGATCACGACCGGCCTGCCGGTCGTCACGCTCCCCGCGGGCAGCGGGCCGGGCGAGCCGCCCGGGCCGGCCGGCAGCGCGGGGGCTCCGGCGCCCATCGGCACCGCCCCGCCCTCGACCACCGCGCCCTGGCAGTCGTTGCAGCCCGCATTCGCGACGGGGGCCGATTGGCAGCAGTCGCTCGCCTGCCCGCAGGGCCGCATGGGCGGCGCCGCGGCGGGCAGGGCGGCACCCGGGGGCGTGAAGCCCGGAGGCAGGTGCCCGAAGCACTTTTCGTATTTCCAGACCTCGAGGGCGATGTAGCGCTCGGTGAAGGTCTTGCAGCCGCCGCAGCCGAGCGCCGCGATCGCCATGCCGAGAGCCAGGGCCCGTCCGTGAATCGTCGTCCGCATCGCACAGTCTCCGTCGTCGTGCCACCCGTGCCTGCGGGCGGTCTCGACGGCGCGGCGGCCGGCGCCACGTCGTCCGGCAACCCTACCCCATGGAGGAGGCGCGGCAACCGAAAAACCGGCCGGCCTCCCGCACGGGCTGCCGGCCGCTGGAAAACTGTGCGGGTCGTGCGGCGCGTGCCTGCCGCCCGCGGGGCTGCGCTCAGCCCTTGCGGTGGCGGATCCGCGCCCGCATGCGTCGCTTCTTCTGGCCGAGCTTGCGCCTGCCCTTGCCGGTCTTCTTGACACCCATGTTCCGCTCCGTGATCGGCCACCTCCCCGGGACGTTCCGGGACGGGCGAGCGGCAGTTGTAGAATGCGTGGGCCGGGAGATGCAAGCACGCGGCGCCCGTGCCGCTCCCGGACCGCCCGCCCCGGCACGCCCCCATGATCGTCTTCTTCCCGACCTATGCGACGCGGCCGGCCGGGCGCGACCGCTGGAGGGTGGCCATCGCGGGCATGGTCACGCGTCCGCTGCCGCCGCGCAGCCGGCGGCGCACGCTCGCCATCGCGGTGCTCAAGCGGCTGCTCGACCTCGACGAGGAGCAGACGGCCTCGCCGGTGTTCCAGCGGCGCGCCGAGGCCTTCCTCTTCCAGCGCGTGGCCGGCCAGCCGGTGCGGGTGGAGCTGGCCGGGCGGGTCTACGACGCCGGCCAGACCGACCGCAGCGGCCACTTCGAGGCGATGATCGAGCTCGACGACGCCGAGGTGCAACGGGCCACCACCCGCTGTGGGCCGGACGGTCGCTGGATCGCCTACGCCGGGCTCGCGGCCGAAGATCACGACGCCGACGCCGTGCCGACCCCGGGGGGCCGCGTGCACCTGGTGGACGATCTCGGCCTGTCGGTCATCTCCGACATCGACGACACCGTGAAGGAGACGAACGTGGCGAATCGTCGCGAACTGCTCGCCAACACGTTCGTCCGCGAGTTCCGCGCCGTCTCGGGCATCGCCGACGTCTACCGCGACTGGCAGGCGCGGGGCGCGGCCTTCCACTACGTCTCCGCGAGCCCGTGGCAGCTCGCCGCCTGCCTCGACGGGTTCCTGGCAGACGCGGGCCTGCCGTCGGGCTCGCTGCACCTCAAGCTCTTCCGGCTCAAGGACTCGACGCCGCTCGGCCGGCTCCCCTCGCGGAAGCGGTCGAAGCGCCGGGCGATCGAGCGGATCATGGCGGAGTTTCCGGGGCGGCGGTTCCTGCTCGTGGGCGACTCGGGCGAGCGCGATCCCGAGGTCTACGCGGCGGTGGCCAGGCGGCGCGGCCACCAGGTGGCGGGGATCGCGATTCGCCGCGTCCCCGGACGTTCGCCGCCCGTGAAGATCACCGCCCGGCTCGACCGCCTCGCGCGGCGGCTGCCCGCGGGGACGCTCGGCGTGTTCGATGCCGCCGAGGAACTGGGCGAGCTCACGGCTCAGGGGCTCTCGAACGCGTTCTGAAAGTGCTCGACGCGCGGCCCGCCGTCGGCCGCGTCGAACGTCACGGTCACGACGTCGATCCGCACCGAGCAGTCCTCGAGACGGTGGCGGCGGATGTAGGCGGTGGCGAGTTGGGCCACGCGGCGCTGCTTCTGCCAGCCGACGGTCTCCGCCGGGTGGCCGTGGGACGTGTCGCTCCGCGACCGCACCTCCACGAACACCACCGTGCGGCCGTCGAGGGCCACGATGTCGATGTCGCCGCGCAGCACCCGTTCGCGGGTGGCCACGATCCGGTAGCCGATGCTCCGCAGATACCGCGCCGCCTCGTCCTCGCCCCGTCGGCCGACCGTATCACGAGACGGGCGCATGACCTGTTGAACCTTGGAAGACCAATCAACGGCTCGGGGGCGGCAAAAGTCGCTCGCTATGCGAGTCCTTGCGGATTGTCGCGTGGGCCGCGGCGGCCCAAGGCTCCTCGAGCGTTCGCCGACCCCCTCGCCTTGCCACCAATTCAGGCGAGGCTCAGGCCTTGGCTGCGACCGCCTTCTTGGCCGGCTTCTTGGCGTTCGCGGTGGCGGCCTCCGCCTGCTCCTCGCGCTTCTCGCGGAGCCGCACGGCCTTGCCGACGCGGTCGCGCAGGTAGTAGAGCTTCGCCCGCCGCGACACGCCCGACCGCTTGACCTCGATCTTGGCGATCTTCGGCGAGTGGAGCGGAAACTTCCGTTCCACGCCCTCTCCCGCGACGATCCGCCGCACGGTGAACATCTCGCGGCTGCCCGAGCCGCTGCGGGCGATGACGACGCCGTTGAAGATTTGCACGCGCTCCTTCTCGCCTTCGAGGATGCGGGTGTGGACGTCGACGGTGTCGCCGATCGCGAACGAGGCCGTCTCGGGCTTGAGGCTCGAGGCCTCCACATGGGCGAGGATCTTCCGGCTCAAGGGGTGCTCCTTTCGGTCTGACTGACATGGGTGCGCCGGCTGGTGGCCGCGACGGCCTGCTCGTGCCGCCACGCGGCGATCCGCCGGTGGTCGCCCGAGAGCAGCACCTCGGGCACGGCGAGGCCGCGGAACTCCCGCGGCCGCGTGTACTGGGGGCCCTCCACGAGCCGGCCGGCTCCGGAGAACGAATCCTGGCGGGCGCTCTCGTCGTCGCCGAGCACGCCGGGCACGAGCCGCGAGACGGCGTCGACGATCACCATCGCGGCCACCTCGCCGCCGGAGAGCACGAAGTCGCCGATCGAGATCTCGTCGGGATGGAGCGTCTGGCGGACGCGGTCGTCGAAGCCCTCGTAGCGGCCGCACATGAGCACGATCCGCTCGCGGCGGGCGAACTCCTCGACGGTCGCCTGGTCGAGCCGCCGACCGCCGGGGGTGAGCATGACGAGGTGGCCGGGGGCCGCACCGGCGCGCTGCACGCTCTCGACGCAGTCCACCACCGGGCCGGGCATGAGCAGCATGCCGGGGCCGCCGCCGAACGGACGGTCGTCGACCTGCCGGTGCACTCCTTCCGCGAAGTCGCGGATGTCGGTCACGCGGACGTCGAGCAGGCCGCGGGCGCGGGCCGCCCCGAGCAGGCTCCCCTCGAGGAAGCCGGTGAACATCCCGGGAAACAGCGTGAGGATGTCGATGCGCATCGGAAACTCTCGGCCATGGTCCCGGGCCGGCGGCGCGCCGTCGGCGGCCGCGGCCCTGGCACGACGGGTGTCAACTCCGGTGTCAGCCGGCGGCGGGCTCCGCGTCGGCCGGCGGCGCGGGGGGCGTTTCGGCGGCGGGCTCGGCAGCCGGCTCCGCCGTGGCGACCGCCGCCTCGGCCTCGGCCTGCGCGGGCTCCGCGGCTGGCTCCGTCTTCACTTCGGGGACGAACGCCGGCGGGCCCGGATCGGGAATCACGCGAGGCAACGCCACTTTCGCCCGGGCCGCCTCCATTTCCTTCAGCCGCGTGCCGGCAGGGCCGTATTTCTTGATCAGCACCCGCACCGTGGGGCTCGGCTGGGCCCCGACCGACAGCCAGTGCTGGAGCCGCGCTCCGTCGAGGGCGCAGCGGGCGTCGGTGTCGGGAATGGAGGGATCGTACGTCCCGATGACCTCGATCACGCGGCCGTCGCGCGGGCTCCGCTTGTCGGTCGCGCAGATCCTGTAATAGGCCCGGTTCTTCCGGCCAATCCGCTTCATCCGAATCGCCACTGCCACGGTCGGGAACTCCTCGCTTGACGTGTACCGAGCCTATTACCCTACCGCGCCGCCGCCCAAACCCAAGCCCACCCCCGCGAACGCGTTTTTCCCGCTCAAATCCGGACGTAGAACAGGCTGGCGCTATCTTTCCCGGATCGCATGCGCGCCGGCTCGGGGTTGCCCGGACCCTCTCGCTTGACGTTCGCCTCGGCCCGACCAATCCGCCTACGGCGGATCGGTGCCCGGCCTCGGCTCTCTGCGTGTCCGCTTCGCTTTCGCCATCCATGGCTGCGCTCGCTCCCACAGCCCGCTCGAGGGCACGGGCAACCCCTTGCCTCCCCTTTTCCAGTTGAGGAGGCTTCGGGCCACCCGTGTCCCTTGAGCCGGCGTATTTGACCAGCGAAGCCATGGATGGCGCAGCGCAGGCAAATCCGAGTGAGCCGAAGCCTGGAGGGCGAAGGCGAACGTCCGGCGAGAGGGATCGGGTGGCCCGAAGCCGGCGCGATCAACGAAGCGCTCACCCTCGGTTATGAAGCAGACTTCGTGAGTTCTTCATGCGCGCAATCGTCACCGGCCGTCGCGCTTCTTGCGGCGGGCGTCCTTTTCGCGCTGCTTCTTGAGCTTGCGGCGTTCGTCGGCGGTGAGCCGCTTGCCGGTGTCGCCCTTGGGGCGGGCCAGGCGGGCGGCGGGGTTGGAGAGGCCGGCCTGGAGTTTCTGCACCTCGCGCATGCGGTCGCGCATGCCCAGGCCCGCCATGCCCTTCATGAGCGCGGCCATGCCGTCGAACTGCTTGACGAGGTCGCTCACCTCCGCCGGCGGCACGCCGGCGCCGGCGGCGATCCGCCGGCGCCGCGACTGGTCGATCACGCGCGAGGGGTCGCGGCGCTCGTCGGGGGTCATCGAGTCGATGATTCCGAAGAGGCGGTTCATGTCCTTCTCGAGGTCGGCTCCGCTGAGCATCTCCTGCATGCCTCCCATGCCGGGGATCATGCCGAGCACCCTGCCCAGGGGCCCGAGGCGGCGGGTCTGCAGGAGCGTGGCCTTGAAGTCGTCGAGGGTGAATTGCCCCGCTTTGAGCCGCTCCTCCTGCCGCCGCATCTCCTCCTGGTCGAAGGTGCGCTGCGCCTCCTCGACGAGCGACACGACGTCGCCCATGCCGAGGATCCGGCCGGCCATGCGGTCGGGATGGAAGTCTTCGAGGGCCTCGATCTGCTCGCCTGTGCCGACGAACTTGATCGGGACGCCGGTGACGTCCTTCACCGAGAGCGCGGCGCCGCCGCGGGCGTCGCCGTCGAGCTTGGTCATGATCACGCCGTCGAGCTCGAGGGCGTCGTTGAAGGCCCGGGCGCTGCGGACGGCGTCCTGGCCGGTCATCGCGTCGACGACGAGATAGACCTGGTCGGGGCCCACGGTACGGTCGATGCGCGAGAGCTCCCGCATCAGGGCCTCGTCGATCGAGAGCCGGCCGGCGGTGTCGAGGATCACCGCCGAGATGCCCTCCTTCCGCGCCCGGGCCACGCCCGCCTGGCAGACGGCGACCGGATCGGTGACGCCGTCCGGCACGTGCACGTGCACGCCGAGCTGCCGGCCGAGCACGGCGAGCTGCTCGATGGCGGCGGGACGCTGCAGGTCGGCGGCCACGAGCATCGCGCCGCGGCCCTGGGAGAGAATCTTCTTGGCGAGCTTCGCGCAGGAGGTCGTCTTGCCCGAGCCCTGCAGGCCGCAGAGCATGAGGATCGTGGTGCGGCCGGGCTCGAGGTGGAGCGAATGGTCCACCGGGCCCATGAGGTTCACGAGCTCGCGGTGCACGATGCCGACGAGCTGCTGGGCCGGGTCGAGCGATTCGAGTACGCGGGCCCCGACGGCGTCGGCCGCGACGCGGTCGAGGAACCGGTCGGCCACGTCGTAGGCGACGTCCGCCTCGAGGAGCGCCGTTCGCACCGCCCCGAGCCCCTCGCGCATGTTCGCCTCGGTGAGGCGACCGCGGCCGCGAAAAGCGCCGAGGGCTGCGGAGAGCGAGGCGGAGAGCGATTCGAACATGGCGGCTCCGGGCCGGGGCCCGCGGAAAGCCGTCGAGTATACGGTTCGGGCGGTCGTCAGCGGGCGGTCAGCTGAACGTGCCCTGCTCCCGCACGACCGGCGCCGCGGCGGGTGCCGGCACCGCCGGGCCCTCGTCGCAGCACGGGGCCGCCGACTGGCAGGGGTCGCAGGCGGGCGCGCAGGCCGGGGCACCGCACGGGGGCGCGGCGTAGGCCGGAGCCCGGGACGAGCACGGGGAACGGAACTCCATGAACGACGGCCGCCGGCAGGAGC
>RGVT01000104.1 GCA_010027105.1 Planctomycetia bacterium | reverse complement strand
TGTTGCAGCTGCTCCATGTGACCTCGGCGCCCAGTTCCTTGAGCGTCTCGATGAGCACGGCCGTCTGGATCGTCATGTGGAGGCAGCCGGCGATGCGGGCCCCGGCGAGCGGCTTCGAGCGGCCGTACTTCTCGCGGAGCGCCATCAGGCCGGGCATCTCGTTCTCCGCCAGCATGATCTCCTTGCGGCCCCACTCTGCGAGCGAGAGATCGGCGACCTTGTACGGCAGACGGGTTTCGACGTGGGCCACGGGAACCTCCTGAAGATTGACGGCCAGCCTGGAACAGGCGCGGCGGCTTGGGAGCCACGCCGGCCTCATGATATACCGTCAGTGGTGTTTGGCAGTAGCCGAGAACGCCTCGCGGGCGGCGGTCACGAAGGCCCTCAGTTTGCCGGGGTCCTTGCGGCCGGGCGCCGCTTCGACGCCGCTCGCCGTGTCGACGGCCGCCGCCATGCTGGCGTGGATGGCGGCGGCCACGTTTTCCGGAGTGAGCCCGCCGGCGAGGGCCACCGGCAGGCCGAGCGGGGCCGCGGCGCTCAGCGCCGCCCAGTCGACGGTGGCCCCGGTGCCGCCCAGGTGCCCGGCGGGCGTGCCGCGCGGCACGGCGGCGTCGACGATCACGAACGCGGGGGGAGGGCCGAGCGCGGCGGCCGCGGCGAGCCAGGCCCGCGCGGCGCCGAGCGGGTCGCGGCCGGGAGCATCCGCCTCCATGCGGACCGCGCGGATGACCGCGAGCCCGCCGAGCGCGGCGCAGCGTTCGGGCGGATCGGCCGCCGGGCCCTCGCCCGAGAGGTGCCCGTGCAGCTGCACGGCGTCGAGGCCCACGGCTGCGGCGATGCGGCGGATCTCGGCGGCGGCCGTGCCGGCGAAAACCCCCACCGTGAGCACGCCCTCCGGCACCGCGGCGGCGACGCTCCGGGCCTCCTCGGGCTCGAGCCGCCGGGGCGAGCCGGCGACGAAGTTCAGGCCGATCGCGTCGGCGCCCGCGGCGGCCGCGAGGGCGGCGTCGGCTGGCGTCGTGACGCCGCAGATTTTGACGCGAAAGAGCATCGGTGCGGGAATGCGGGGTGACGGGCCGGGGCCGGTTCCACCAGAAAAGTCTACGCGGCCGTCAGATGGTGCAGGAAGCGACCGTCGATGGTCGAAATCATTCGTGTCGCGGTGGCCGCCGCGACGAGTGAATCCCTGACTTCAGGATGCCGCCGCCCTCGATGATCGCCCCCCGCCGCCACCCGTCGAGCCGTCCGTTCCTCGCCGCTCCGCGGATCGACTTCTACCACCCGGCACGGGGCATCGACGCGGCGCTCCACGGGCTCGACCGGCTGGTGCGGCGGGCGGAGGGGATCGGCCTCGTCGTCGGCCCGCCCGGCACCGGCAAGTCGCTGCTCCTCGGGAAGGTGGCCGAGAGCGTCCGCGAGGATTTCGACGTGGCGCTGCTCTCGGGAGCGCGGATCTGCACGCGGCGGGCGCTGTGGCAGTCGATCCTCGCGGAGATCGGCGAACCCTACCGCGGCATCGACGAGGCGGAGCTCCGCCTCGGCATCGTGGAGCGGATCCGGGGCCTGGCCGCGACGGGCTCGGGGCTCGTGGTGCTCGTCGACGAGGGCCACACGCTCCCCACCCGGCTCCTCGAGGAGCTGCGGCAGCTCACGAACACCCCGACGCCGATGCCGGCCGTCCACATCCTGCTCGCGGGCACGGCCGAGCTCGAAGAGATCCTCGGCAGCCCCCGGATGGAGAGCTTCGCGCAGCGGATCGGCGCCCGCCACTACCTCGAGCCGCTCGACCACGCCGAGACGGCCGCCTACGTGCGCACGCAGATGAAGGCCGCGGGGCTCGACTGGGACGCCGCGTTCGAGCCGGGCTGCGACGACGCGGTGTATTCGGCGGCCGACGGCGTGCCGCGGCTGGTCAACCAGATCTGCGACCACGCCCTCGTGATGGCGGGCGAGGCCGGCCTCGAGCGGATCACGCCGGCCCTCGTCGCAGCCGCCTGGGGGGAGATCCAGCGGCTCCCGTCGCCGGCGGTGCTCGCCCACGGGGGCCCGCAAACCGCGGCGCCCGCGGCGGGGCACGAGCACGCCGAGACGGCGGAGGAGTTCGCGGATGCGTTCCGCGGGGAGGCCGCCGACGCGTTCGGGGACGGCGCGGGTGTGGTGGAGTTCGGCGCGTTCGGCGACGACGCGGCCGCGGCGGTGGAGGTGGCGGAATCGGCGGCCGGCGGCGCCCCCCTCACGGCCGACGACTCCGACCCGTGGTGCGGCCCCGAGGTGGAGCTCGTGTTCGACGCGTCGCAGGACCCCTTCGAGGAATACTTCGAGCAGGAGGAACGGGTCGTGGAGCGCTACATGATGCGGGGCCCGGAGGATTTCAGCGGCCATGGCCACGTGGCCAGCCGCGAGGGTGCGGCGCTCGCCCGCCAGCTCGACGCGTGCGAGCCCGTGGGGCGGGCTCCAGCCTGTCAGCCTGCTGCCCACGCTTCAGCCTGTCAGACCGTGGGACAGGCTTCAGCCTGTCAGTCGGAGCCCGACGACTCCGACATGGTGGTGATCGAGGAAGACATCCTCGATCATCCCGGCGAAGCGCGGCGCAGGTCGATCGTGGCGGTGAGGCCCGGCGACTACCGCAGCCTCTTCGCCCGCCTCCGCCGCGGCACGTAGGACAGGCTTCAGCCTGTCGGGATCAATTGGCTTCAGCCTGTCGGGATCCATGTAGGACAGGCTTTAGCCTGTCATGAATGCCGACAGGCTGAAGCCTGTCCTACGATATGGTGATGGCCAGCGACCTATACTCCCGCGACGATTGGCCGCCGGGGCGCGTGCTCGTGCAGGCAGCCACGTACAACGAGCGGGAGAATATCGAGCACCTCATCGACGCGGTGCTCGCCGCGTCGCCCGACGTGCAGTTCCTGGTGGTCGACGACGATTCGCCCGATGGCACGGGGCGGATCGCCCTCGAGCGGGCGGCCCGCGAGCCGCGGCTGCACGTGCTCGTGCGGCGCGGGCGGCGCGGGCTCGGCAGCGCGATCCTGGAGGGGTTCGAGCTGGCGCGGGCCCGCGGCTTCGCCGTGGGCGTCAACATGGACGCCGACTTCAGCCACGATCCAGCAGACATCCCCCGGCTGCTCGTGGCCCTCGATCCGCCGGGAGGGAAGCCCGCCGACGTCGCGATCGGCTCGCGGCGCGTCGGCGGCGGCCGCACGGTGGGCTGGCCGCTCTCGCGGCACGTGGCGAGCCGGCTGGTGGGCTGGTTCACCCGCCGGGTGCTCGGCGTGCCGGTGCGCGACGCGTCGAGCGGGTTTCGGACGGTGCGGCTCGAGCTGCTCGGCCGGGTGGCGGCGGCGGATGCGGCGGCGTGCCCGCCGGGATACGCGTTTTTTGAATATCTGCTGTGGGCCGCGCACCGGGCGGGGGCCCGGATCGTGGAGATCCCGATCACGTTCACCGACCGTACCCGCGGAGCGAGCAAGGCCGATGCGGCGGAGGTCGCCCGGAGCGCGGCCGCGCTCCTCCGCCTCGCGCGGATCACGTGGCTGGGAATGTGACACGGATTACCGCTGATTGCCAATCCGCGGCTACGGGCCACTCTGCGGCTCCGCGCGGATGGGCGGCGTTTTGTCGTGGCTCCCGTAGGTGCGGATTGTTCAATCTGCACCCCGACTGGCCCCGAGCACATGGATTACGGCAGGGCGGCGGGGCCGAGCGTGGGCGACGTCGGCGGCGGGCCGAGCTGCAGCTGCCCGCCCGCGGGGGGCGGCGGGGCCGCTGGCTGGTTCGCCGCCGGGTCGGGCTTTTCGCCCAGGGCCACGGCGAGGCTCTCCCGAGCGTCCTTGAGGTCGGGCTTGATCGCCAGCGCCTTGCGAAACTGCTCGATCGACTCCTCCTTCCGGCCCTGCTTGTAGAGCGCCACGCCGTAGTTGTTGATGAGCGCGGGGTTGCCCGGCTCCCGTGCGATGAGCTCGCGATACTTCTCCCCGGCCTCGGGAAACCGCCCCGCAGCCGCCAGGGCGTTGGCCAGATTCACCTGGATCGCCGGCACGTGCGGCGTCACGCGGCAGGCCTCGGCGAACTGCTCGATCGCCGCGTCCATCTCCCGCTTGGCCGCCGCCTGGTCGCCGCGCTGGGCGAGCATCTGCGCCCGGGCCGAGAGCGTCGTGCCGAGGTTGTTGTGGGTCTCGCCGAGGTCGGGCCGGAGGCGCGTCGAATTTTGGAAGTGGTAGTGGGCCTCGTCGACGTTGCCGCGGGCGAACTTCTTCGCCCCCAGCCGGTTGTGGGCCTGCCAGCAGCCGCAGCCCACGTGGCAGGGGTTCGGGTGCCCGGCGATCGTGTGCGGCCAGAGCAGTTCCTCGTTGGCCCACACGTGGGCGTAGCGGAAGGAGGAGAACCCGAGCACGGCGAGCATCACGGCGCCCGCGGCGAGGGCCGCGGGCCGCTCCGTGGGCTTCGCCTTCTCGAACCAGCCCGCGATCGCCGCCGCGGCGATCCCCAGCACGCTGAGCATCGGGGCGTAGAGGAAGTGGTCGGCCACCCAGGTGATCCGCATGTAGGAGATCGTGATGATCCCGATGATCGGCAGCAGCATGAGCAGGAAGAACGTGAGCACGAAGATCACGTGCCGCTGCCAGGTGGGCTCCTGTGCGGTTCCCCGGCGGTTCCACAGCCACCACCCGGCGGCGATCATGATCGGCCAGGGCAGAAACTGCCACACCTTGGGCGGGTCGACCTCCCAGCGGGGGTAGATCGTGAGCAGATTGAACGGCCAGACGGTCTTCCAGAGGTAGAAGAGCATCGCCATGCCGGCCGTCGCGATCCGCGACTCGATGCCCCCCACCGGGATCGCCTCCTGGCCGATCGCCCGCGACCACTGGAAGTAGCAGGTGGCGATGCCGAGCACGACGGAGATCCAGAAGAACGGGAGCGAGTAGAGCACGTAGCGCTCGAGCGATCTCGCCCTGACGGCGGGTTCGGTGCTGGCGGGCTTGAGAAACCCGGCCGCGAGCGCCAGCGACGAGAGCGGGCCGAGCAGGGCCACGGCGCCGCAACCGAGGTAGAGCGGCCAGCTGCTCGCGCCCTTGCGCAGCATCACGAGCCAGAACATCTCCGGCACGGCCGTGAGCGCCAGGCTCGCGCCGGCGACGAGGAGCGTCTGCACGCCGCGGCGGTCGAAGGTGAAGCCGTGTTTCCACCAGCCGTAGGCGAGGATCACGAACGGAAACGTCACGATCGACGTCTTGGCGAACATCGCCAGCAGGTAGAAGAGCACCGCCAGGAGGTAGTGTTTCGTCGCCTCGCCGGCGTCGGCCTCGTCGTCGAACTGCACGAACGACGCGCAGGCCAGCAGGAACAGCGGCTGCGAGAGCGTGTTCTTGAGCTCCGAGACCCAGGTCACCGACTCGATGCAGGCGGGGTGGATCGCGAACAGCAGCCCCCCGAGCCAGGCCCCCGGCAGCCTCATCACGTGCAGGAGCCGCCAGAACGCCAGCGCGCCCAGGATGTGCAGGATCACGTTGACGTAGTGGTAGCCCGTGGGCATCGGGCCGAAGGCGTGCCACTCGAGCCAGAAGCCCATGGCCGTGAGCGGGAAGTAGTCGGCCCCCGGGGGAGCCACCCAGATGTTCCGAAACGACCACGGCCCCTGCGTGACGGGATTGGCCGTGATCGCCTGATCGTCGTCCCACAGCCAGTCGCCGTGGTAGGCGGGGGAATAGATCCACAGCGTCGCGAGCACGATGATCGCGGTCTGGAAGATCAGTTCGCGCCACTGGTCGGCACGGTCGAGGCCGGCCGGATCTGCCCCTTCGGACGCGGAAGGGGCGGGCGAGGCCGCCGGGCGATCGGCGTCGCGGCGCGACCTCGACATGCGTCTGGACATTCCCATGATCCGCCGAGTCTACGTCGCCTGGAGGCGGGACGGAACAGCCGTCGTCACGGCCGGCCCCGGCGGCGCTCCTCGAGCGCCGCCAGGTCGTCGGCATACGACCGCTCGAGCGCCAGGGCCGCCACGCGGGCGGCGGGGTTGGCGAGCCGGGGATCGACCTCGAGCGCCCTGTCGAGGGCGTCGAAGGCCGCAGCGGAGCGGCCCGCGCCATCGAGGATGAGGGCGAGCGTGGCCCAGGCGTCGCCGCGTTTGCCATCCGAAAGCTCGATCGCCCGGCGGGCCGCCTGCTCGGCCTCAGCCAGCCGGCCTGCCTCTCGAAGGGCCTCCGCGAGGCCGGAGGCCGCGGTGAAGGCGACGGGGTTCTTCTGGAAGGTGTCGGTCCAGAGGGCAAGCGGGCCGGCCCACACCTTCTGCCGCTCGGTGCAGGCCACGGCGAGCAGGATCACGGCCACCGCGGCCCCGGCAAGCAGGCGCTGGCGAAGCCGCTCGCGGCCGGCGAGCCAGGGGGCGGTGAGCACAAGCCCCGCGGCGAGCCCCACTCCGGCCATCGGAAGGTAGAGGTAGCGGTCGGCCGCGGCCCGGTAGATCGGCACGATGTTCGCAACCGGCACGAGCGGCGCGACGACGAGCGCCGCGGCGATGGCCATCCGCGGGTCGGCCCGGATCGCGATCGCGGTGGCCACGACGACGGCCGTGACCACGATCAGGGCCACGGGCAGCGGCAGGTGGGCCACCGAGTAGAGCCCGTAATCGGCGCACTGGTTCACGGGCAGGGCCACAAGCTGCGCGTAGAGCGCGAGGATCCGCGGCTCGATGAGCAGCGCCGCCGCGAGTGAGCCGCCGGGATATTGCGGCTTGGCTTCGAAGATCTTCGACGGCGCCGGCTCGAGCAGAAACCGGGCCGCGAGGAAGGCGAGCACGGCGAGCTTCGCAACGCCGATCACGACGGGCCAGAACCAGCCGCGCTCACCGCGCCGCACGAGCAGCCAGTAGGCCCCGATGGCAACGGGCGCTGCGATCCCCGATTCCTTGCTGCCGACCGCGAGGAGGGAGCAGGCGACGCACGCGGCCGCCCGCCAGCCCTCGAAGCGGCCGGCATCGGGCCGATGCCCCATCGCGAGCACGAGGCCGCCGAGCGTGAAGAACGCCACGAGCAGGTCCTCGCGGTAGGTCGGCTCGCACACGGCCTCCGTCACGAGCGGATGCACGGCGAAGACCAAGATGCTGCGGCCGCCAGCCGCCTCAGCACGTCCCACACGAGCACTACGTTGGCCGCGTGCACGAGCACGCTCGTGAGGTGGTAGCCGAAGGGCTCCTTGCCCCAGATCGCGGCGTCGAGCATGAGCGAGGCGAGGTTCACCGGTCGGTTGAAGTCGAGCACGTCCATCGAGAGGGTGCCGAACGTGAGCACCGTCAGCCAATTCCGCGGGTCGTGGAGGAACGGGTCGGTGAGAATCTGGAGCCGGGCGTCGTAGACGAACTGCGCCGAGAGCGTGGGGGAAAAGACGGCGAGCGTGATGCCCGCGAGCAGGGCGGCCTGCTGCCAGGGTAGGAGGCGGCCCAACGAGGTCGTCCCGTCGCTCATTCGATGCCGTTCCCGCATCCGTCGCTCGCGCCCGCCGCCGTATGGTACTGTTTTGCAGCATGAAGGCCTCCACGATCCGGTTCGTCGATCGCTGGCTGGGAATCCCGGCCTGCGGTCTGCTCACGCTCTGGCGGCGGCTCTTCGATCACAGGCGTGGCACGGAGCCCGTGCGCCGAATCTTGTTTCTCAAGCTCGTGGAGCAGGGGGCGACGGTGCTCGCCTACCCTGCGCTTCGCAGGGCCGTAGAGCGGGTCGGAGCCGACAACGTGTTTTTCATGGTGCTCGAGGAAAACCGGCCGATCCTCGACATGCTGGGGATCGTGAAGCCCGAGAACGTGATCGCGATTCCGAAGGGGGGCCTGTTCACGACGCTCGGCGGGCTGCTCGCAGCGCTCGCGCGGGTTCGGCGCGAGAAGATCGACTCGGTGCTCGACTTCGAACTCTTCGCCCGGTCGTCGGCCGTGCTCGGATATCTCACCGGGGCATCGCGACGGGTGGGCTACCACGCCCATAACGGCGACGGCCCCTGGCGCGGCGACCTGCTCACGCATCGGCTCGTCTACAGCCCGCAGGTGCACACGCTCCGAGCGATGCTCGTGCAGACCGAGGCCCTGTGGCTCGACCCAGCCGGCCTGCCGGCCCTCGGGATCGACACGTCCACCTTCGACGAGTCGATCGTGCGGTTTCGGCCGACCGACGCGGAGACGGAAGAGGTGCATCGCACGCTCGCGGCGCTCGCCG
>RGVT01000103.1 GCA_010027105.1 Planctomycetia bacterium | reverse complement strand
CGGCTTTAGCGACCAGCGAAGCCATGGATGGCGCAGCGCCAGTCGCTAGGAGTGAGCGCAGCCCGGAGGGCGCAGCGAACGTCCGGCGACGGGGTCCGGGGAGCCCGAAGCCGGCACCAACCAAAAAACGCGAACGTCCGGCGAGACGGTCGGGGCAGCCCCGAGCCGGGTTGGGCAAGTCGAGCGATCCCGGGCTGAGGTGAAGCCAACGCCGCCGCCCGGAGCGGCCGCCCGGAGAGGGCTGCGGAATTTTCTGCTTGCCAGGCCGGAGGAAAGTCGATACTATACCCGCGTTCAGTGTACGGTTCCGCGGCAAATCGCTCGATTCATGGTGGCGAAGCAACCACCCCGACGAGGTGCCGGGAAGCGTGGGAGGCATTCGCCATGGTGATGGCAACGGCAGGAGTGAACGGTCGGATGGCAAAGAAGCAGTCGGAACCCAAGGCGGCGGCGGAGAAGCGGCGCGGCGGCAAGGCGGAGCCCTCGTTCCTGGAGGCGAATCCCGCGCTCAGGAACACGCTCGCCCAGATCGAGAAGGAGTTCGGCGAGGGCTCGATCATGCCCCTGGGCAGCGATGCCCAGGCCCCGATCGAGGGCATCTCGTCGGGCAGCCTGTCGGTCGACCTCGCGCTCGGCGGCAAGGGCTTCCCGCGCGGGCGGATCATCGAGATCTTCGGTCCCGAATCGAGCGGCAAGACCACGCTCGCCCTGCATGCCGTCGCCGCGTCCCAGAAGGCCGGTGGCATCGCGGCGTTCATCGACGCCGAGCACGCCCTCGACCCGAGCTGGGCGAAGAAGCTCGGCATCTCGCTGGAGAATCTGCTCGTGAGCCAGCCGACGAGCGGAGAGGAGGCGCTGCAGATCTGCGAACTGCTCGTGAAGAGCAACGGCGTGGACATCATCGTGGTCGACTCCGTCGCGGCGCTCGTGCCGCAGAAGGAGCTCGAGGGGGAGATCGGCGATTCGGTGGTGGGGCTGCAGGCCCGGCTCATGAGCCAGGCGATGCGGAAGCTCACCGGCGCCATCGCCAAGGCCAAGACGACCGTGATCTTCATCAACCAGCTCCGGGAAAAGATCGGCGTGATGTTCGGTAGCCCGGAGACCACGCCGGGCGGCAAGGCGCTCAAGTTCTACGCCTCGTGCCGGGTCGACGTCCGCCGGATCGGCACGCTCAAGGACGGCGAGGACGTCGTCGGCCAGCGGGTGCGGGTGAAGGTGGTGAAGAACAAGGTCGCCCCGCCGTTCCGCGTGGCCGAGTTCGACATGATGCATGCCAACGGCATCAGCATCGAGGGCGACTTGCTCGATCTGGCGGTGGCGGCCAAGCTCGTCGACAAGACGGGCACCTGGCTGCGATACGGCGAGACCCATCTCGGCCAGGGCCGCGAGAAGGCCCGGCAGTTCCTCAAGGAAAATCCCGACGTTGCCCGGGACTTGCGGGACAAGATCCTCGCGAGCAAGGAGGCCGTGGTCGCCATCGAGAGCGGCGGTGACGCGGAATCGTCTGGAGCAGCCGACGAGTAGTCGGCCTGTTCGCGACCCGAAGCCGCCGATTGATCATCCGCCCACGAGTGGCCGTCCCAAGCGGTCGCTCGTGGGCGGAGTTCTTTCTTCATCCACGTGAAGGTCACGCCGCCGGCGACTGCGGTGCTCATGTCCACCCGACTGCGTGTATAGTACGCGCTCGAACGATTCCTGATCGGTAGGACCGTTGATTCGATCGCCCCGGAGCTGCCCGCGACATGAAGGCCGACGACCTGCGCGAAGCCTATCTCTCCTTCTTCGAGTCGAAGGGCTGCGTCCGCCGCCCCAGCGACGTGCTCGTGCCCCGCTGGGATCCCTCCGTGCTCTTCACGCCGGCGGGGATGAACCAGTTCAAGGACCATTTCCTCGGCAAGTGCAAACTCGAGTTCACCCGGGCCACCACCTGCCAGAAATGCCTGCGCACCGGCGACATCGACAACGTGGGCCGCACCGCCCGGCACCACACGTTCTTCGAGATGCTCGGCAACTTCAGCTTCGGCGACTACTTCAAGCGCGAGGCCATCCAGTGGGCCTGGGAGTTCCTCACGGCGAAGAACTGGCTCGGCATCGCGCCGGAAAAGCTCACCATCAGCGTCTACCAGGACGACGACGAGGCCTACCGGATCTGGGCCGATGAGGTGGGTGTACCCGCCGCCCGGATCACACGGATGGGCGAGGACGACAACTTCTGGCCGGCGAGCGCCCCCTCGCAGGGACCCGACGGCGTCTGCGGCCCGTGCAGCGAGATCTTCTACCGGATGCCCGATGGCAGCGACGTGGAGATCTGGAACCTCGTGTTCACGCAGTTCAACCGGGTCGGACAGCCCCCCGACAATCTGCGGCCGCTGCCCAGCCGCAACATCGACACCGGCATGGGCCTCGAGCGCACCGCCGCGATGCTGCAGGGCGTCGACTCCAATTTCCACATCGACATCCTCCGGCCGCTCGTGGAGGCGGTGGCCGAGGTATGCCACAAGCGGTACGTGCCGGCCGACGACGACGGCCGTCGCATGCGCCGGATCGCCGACCACGTGCGGGCCTGCACGTTCGCGATCCATGAGAACGTGCTCCCCGGCAACAACGAGGAGAAGTACGTCGTGAAGCGACTCCTGCGCCGCGCCGTCCTCGACGGTCGCCAGATGGGGATGCGGGAGCCCTTCCTGCACCTGCTCCCGGGCACCGTCGCCTCGCTCATGAAGAAGCCCTATCCGGAACTCGCCGACTCGGTCGACCGGGTGGCGAACGTGATCAAACGCGAGGAGGAGTCGTTCCTGGCCACGATCGACGGCGGCCTCGAGCGGATCGAGCGGCTCTTCGCGGCGATCGAGAAGTCGGGTGCCGGGCTCGTGGGCGGCGTCGAGGCGGCGGAACTCTACACCACCTACGGCTTCCCGCCCGAACTCCTCGAGACGCTCGCCGCCGAGCGGAACTGCGCCTTCGACTGGACCGGCTTCCGCGAGGCGATGGAGGCCCACGGACAGCGGTCGGGTGCCGGGAGCCGGGTGGAAGTGTTTTCATCCGGCCCGCTCGACGCCCTGAAGAAGGCCCTGCACGGCTCGGAGTTCGTGGGGTACGACGCGCTCGAAACCACCGGCAAGGTGATCGGCATCATCGCCCAGGACCGGCTCTGCGACAGCCTGCGCGAGGTGGGCCACGCCGCGCCGGTGACCGTGGTGCTCGACCGCACGAGCTTCTACGGCGAGTCGGGCGGCCAGGTGGGGGACACCGGCACGCTCGAGTGGCCGGGGGGCGTGTTCGAGGTCGTCGACACGCAGCGCGAGGGGGGCTTCATGCTCCACGTCGGCCACCTGCGCCAGGGCGTGCTCGACCTGGGCCACACGCTGACCGCCCGCGTCGACGCCCCCCGGCGGGCGGCGATCCGCCGGGCCCACTCGGCAACGCACCTGATCCACGCGGCGCTGCAGCACTTCCTCGGCTCCCACGCCGTGCAGCAGGGCTCGAAGGTCGACGCCGACCTCCTCCGCTTCGACTTCTCGCACTCCAGCGCCGTCGGCGCCGACACGCTCCGGCAGATCGAGACGCTGGTCAACGAACGCACGCTCGAGGCGGTGCCCGTCTCCGCCCGGCTCCTGCCGCTCGCCGAGGCCCGCCACGCCGGAGCGATGATGCTCTTCGGCGAGAAATATCCCGACGTCGTCCGGATGGTGACGATGGACGGCGTGAGCCGCGAGCTCTGCGGCGGCACGCACGTCTCGAGCACCGGGCAGATCGGCATGGTGAAGATCGTCGGCGAGGAGAGCGTGTCGGCCGGCACCCGCCGCGTGACCGCCGTCACCGGCCTCAAGGCCGTCGAGCGGCTGCGGCAGGCCGAGGGCGTGCTGGCGGAGAGCGCCGCGTCGCTCAAGGTGCCGGTGGCCGAACTGCCGACGCGCCTCGCGGCGCTCGTCAAGGAGGTGAAGGACCTCAAGAAGTCGAAGGGCGCGGCCCCCGCCGCCGGGCTCTCTGTCGACGACCTGATCGCCGCCGCCGCCGACGTGGGAGGCACGCGGGTCGTCGTCGCGGACGCCAGGGGGAGCGACGCCGCGGCGATGCGGCAGTGCATCGATCTCCTGCGCCGCAAGGCGAGCCCGATCGCCGTGCTCCTCGGCTCCGCCGAGGCCGACAAGGTGACGCTCGTGGCGGGCATCTCCCGCGAACTCGAGGAACGGGGCCTCTCGGCGGGCACCTGGATCAGGGACGCCGCGACGATCGTGGGAGGGAAGGGCGGCGGCCGCCCCGACCTCGCCCAGGCGGGCGGCAAACTCGTCGACAAACTCCCCGAAGCCCTCTCCGCGGCCCGCACATCGATCGAGCAGCTCCTCAAGGCGTGAGCGCGTGCGCGCCGGATGTTCGGGTCGTTCGATGCGTCCCGGCTTCAGGCTCCCCAGACCCCGTCGCCGGACGTTCACTGCGCACGACCAATCTGCCTGCGGCAGATCGGTGCCCGGGCTGCGCTCACTCCTAGCGACTGGCGCTGCGCCATCCCTGGCTTCGCTGGTCGCTAAAGCCGGCGGCCGGGGTACTGGGGAGCCCGAAGCCTCCTCAACTGTACGCACTGCCGGGCTGGAGGCCCGGCCATCAAGAGCGAAAGGAGGTTCGCCAAGAAACCCGAGGCCACGATGGCGAGCGGTTTCGCGGGCTGTGGGAGCGAGCGCAGGCATGGATGCCGAAAGCGAAGCGGACACGCAGAGAGCCGAGGCCGGGAGGGCCGAGGCGAACGTCAAGCGAGAGGGTGCGGGCAGTCACGAGCCGGCGCGCGCTCAACAACCCGAACGTCCGGCGACGGGGTCTGGGGAGCACGAAGCCGTTGCGGCACGACAGGCTGAAGCCTGTCCCACGTTGCGGCACGACAGGCTGAAGCCTGTCCCACGTTGCGGCACGACAGGCTGAAGCCTGTCCTACGCGAGCTTCTCGAGCGCGGCGAGCGCGGCGTCGTAGTCGGGCTCGCTCGCCACTTCCTTGACCACCTGGGCGTAGCGCACGACGCCCTGGGCGTCGAGCACGAAGACGGCGCGGGCGAGGATCTTGAGCTCGTCGATGAGCACGCCCCACTTCGTGCCGAACGCCCGGTCCATGTAGTCGCTGCCGCTCTTCATCGCCTTGATCTCCTCGGCACCGCAGAAGCGGTTCATCGCGAAGGGCAGGTCGAGGCTCACCGTGAGCGCCGTGATTTTGTCGCCGAGGGTGGCGAGCCGCTTGTTGAACGTCTTCGTCTGCACCTGGCAGACGGGCGTGTCGAGCGAGGGCACGACGCTGATGAAGGCGGGCTTGCCGAGAAGGTCGGCCTTCGTGATGTGCGTCATGCCGGCGGGCCCGTACGACGTGAGATCGAAATCGGGGGCCGGGCTGCCGACCTTCACCTCGTCGCCGACGAGCGTGAGCGGGTTGCCCTTGAACGTGACTGCGCCGTGCCGAGCCATGTGCGTTTCTCCTGCGAGTGAGCGGATGGAAGCGTCGATCTGCGACGCCGCAGTATTGCGTTCCGTCCGCCGGCGGCAAGCGGGGCGCGGCGTTCCCGAGATCGCGACGGAACCGGCCCCGGCTGGTACGATTTTCCCGACACCGCGCATGCGGTGCCCGTCGATCAGGGAGCCATCTCGGCACATGCGGGCCATCGGACGCTTCGGGCAACTCCTCGGCCTCGGCATCCCGGTGGTCGCCGTCATCCTCGAACTCAACCACATTATCTCCCTCGGTAGGATGCTCGTGATGCTCGTCGCGGCCGTGTGCTGCTTCTGGATCGGCAGAATCCTCGAGGGGTATGCCGCGCGATGATGCATCCGCTCCTGCTCGAACCCGTCTACCGCCGCTACCTCTGGGGCGGGCGCCGGTTCGCGACCGAGCTCGGCCGCGACCTGCCGCCGGGCGACGACTTCGCCGAATCGTGGGAGCTCGTCGACCGGCCGGGCGACGACCAGAGCGTGGTGGCAGCCGGGCCGCTGGCCGGAAGAACGCTCGGCGATCTCGTGCGCGGTTCGGGCCACGACCTGCTGGGGCGGCACGCGGGCCTCGCGGCCTTTCCGTTGCTCTTCAAGTTTCTCGACGCCCGCCGCGACCTCTCGGTGCAGGTGCACCCCGACGACGAGCGGGCCGCGAAGCTCGTACCGCCCGACCGGGGGAAGACGGAGGCCTGGTACGTGGTTGACGCGGAGCCGGGGAGCCGGATCTACGCCGGGCTCGCCTCCGGCATCGGCCGCGACGACCTGGCCGCGGCGATCCGCGCCGGGCGATGCGCCGAGGTGCTGCACTCGTTCGAGCCGCGGTCCGGCGACTGCGTGTTCATCCCGGCGGGAACCGTGCACGCCATCGGATCGGGGCTCCTGGTGGCCGAGATCCAGCAGTCGAGCGACGTGACCTATCGCCTCTTCGACTGGAACCGCGCCGGGCCTGACGGGCTGCCGCGGCCACTGCACGTGGAGGCGGGCGTCGAGGCGGTGACCCGCTTCGGGCCGGTCGTGCCGGTGGTGCCGCAGCACACCGTCGATCCGGCCGTGGACCGGCTCGTGACGTGCGCGTTCTTCACGTTCGACGAGGTGCGGCCCGCCAGGACGTGGGAGATCGGTGGCGACGACGCCTGCCACGTGCTCGCGGTCCTCGAGGGGACGGTGATCCTGGAAGGGCGCTGGCACCTGCCCGCCGTGGGCAGGGGGCGGACGCTCCTCCTGCCGGCGGCGATCGGCCGGCAGGTGGTGACGGTGGCGGCGGGCCAGAACGCCAAGCTTCTCCACGTCGCCCTGCCGTAGACCGTGCGTGGAATGTCGGCAGCGACGGGTTGGAAAGTCTGGGGGCATGGGCGAGGGATCGGCGAACGCTCGAGGAGCCTCGGGCCGCCCCGGCCCACGCGACGAGACTTTTGCCGCCCCGAAGCCGCCGCTCGACGCTACGAAACGAGCTCTCGTCGGTTTCGAGAGGGAAACCGCCCTTGGCCGTGCCCGGGAGGGCTCCTAGAGTCCGTGCATGCCCCCCCGGTTTGCCAGCGCCGCGTTGCTGCTCCTGCTGCCGCTCGCCGGCTGCGCGTCGCTCGGCACGCCGCAGTGGCTCGAACCCGGGCCGGCGGCCAACCAGCGGCGCAAGGCGGTTCGGTTCGACCCGTACCTGCAGGACGACATCGCGCCGTCGCAGCTGCGGCTCTCGCTCATGGACGGGGCCAGGCCCCGTGACTTCCTGGAGCCGGTGCCCGAGGTGAAGCGGGCCCGGTGGTGGTCGCCCGACCGGTGAACCACCGCGAGCCGCGGCCCGTCGTCGCCCCGGCGCCGCTGCGTGTATGATCACGGCACGTGGTCCCGCCGCGGCCAGCGGGCGCCACGTGTCTTCCCCGTGCAGCCCTGGATGCCCTCCCGTGCCCCCGTCGGATTCCTCCCGCCGTTCGTCGCGCGTGACGGCCCGTTCGTCGCGCATCACGTCGCGCCGCGGCCCAGTCGCGCCACCGGCCTACCCGACCGCCGGCCGGGGCCGCGGCCTGCCCCGCGGACAGGACGACGGTCTCGAGCGGCTCCAGAAGGTGCTGGCCGCCGCCGGGCTCGGCAGCCGCCGGAGCTGCGAGGAGCTGATCACGTCGGGCCGCGTCGAGGTGGATCGAAAGACCGTCACGCTGCTCGGCAGCCGCGTCGATCCCCGGCGGCAGGAGATCCGAGTCGACGGCGAGCGGCTGCCCGACCCAAGGCGGGTCGTGTTCCTGCTCAACAAGCCGGTGGGCGTGGTCACGACGAACTACGATCCCTCCGGCCGGCCCCGGGTCGTCGATATGGTTCCCGGCGACCAGCGGCTGTTCGCGATCGGCCGGCTCGACCGGATGAGCGAGGGGCTGATCCTCGTCACGAACGACGGCGAACTCGCGAACCTGCTCGCCCATCCACGGTACGGCGTCGAAAAGAAGTACCTCGTGCAGGTCGCCGGCGTGCCGACACCGGAAACGCTCGACACGCTGCGCCGGGGCGTCCGGCTCGCCGAGGGCACAGCCCGTGTCGAGCACGTGACGCTCAAGTCGCAGCACAAGCAGAGCGCCGTCCTGGAGATGGTGCTCGACGAGGGGAAAAACCGCGAGATCCGCCGAATGCTCGCGCACCTCGGCCACAAGGTGCACCAGCTCAAGCGTGTGGCCGTGGGGCCGCTGTCGCTCGGCGGACTGCTCCCGGGACAGCACCGGCCGCTCTCCTGGACCGAAATCGACGCCCTGCGTCGCGACGCGCTGGCCCATGTCGGCACGGACCGTGCACCGCGGCACGAGCCGGGCGGCCGACGTCGGCCGC
>RGVT01000102.1 GCA_010027105.1 Planctomycetia bacterium | reverse complement strand
GTGGTTTCCCAGGCCGGCGCGGAGCCGTCGCACCACACGGGCTTCACCTTCACGAGTTGCACGGTCTTGCCCTTGGCCACCTGCGCCAGGAGCGGCAGGGCCGAGTCGAGGAAGGCTCGGTAGCGGTCGCGGTCGGTGAGCAGCGTGTAGGTGACGGTGAGTTTTCCGATCTCGGCGTCGTAGTCGCCGGTTTGGAAGGGGAGGGCCGAGGCCGAGAGCACGTTCGGCAGTTCGCAAAACTTGCGGTAGAGCAGGGCGGCCGCGGCGTCGCGGGCCTCCTTCCGCGTGACGGCCGAGGCCACGAGGTCCTGGCCGGCGAGGTCGAGCGTGTCGATCCTGGCCGCCCGCAGGTCGGCGAGCATCTTGCCCACCTCGATCGCGGCCGCGATCTTCACGCGCACGAGGCCGTCCACCGTCTCGCGCGAGAGCTCCTCGTAGCGCACGATGAAGGCGTCGCTGAAGGTGGTGAGCCGGTCGGTGACGATCTCCTCCTTCTGCGAGAGCGTCTCGCTGTCGACGTAGACGCCGACGGCCTGGCGGACGGCCGTGCGGAAGGCCTCGCGCAGGGCCTCCGACGCGTCCGTGCCGTTGCCCTCGGCCACCTCCGTGTGGATCTCGCTGCCGGTCCGGGTGTCGGCGGCGGCCGCGGTGGCGGCCTTGTCGAGGGCCGTGGTGAACCGGCCGCTGAGCTCGTCGAACCGGTCGAACCGGCCCGTCCGCGGGTCGATCGCGAACACCTCGCCCGAGAGGAGCTTCACGGCCAGGCGGATGCCGGGGCGGGCGGTGAGCGTCTCCTTCTCGGGGGCGGTGTCGTCGGTGCGGTAGGTGAGCCGCTGGGGCGTGAGCGAATCGATCCAGATCCGCGTGCCGCCGCCGGAGTCGCGCAGGAGCAGGGCATGCTGCGGCCGGTCGACGAGCGGCTCGCCCCTGGCGACGCCGACGAGCAGCGACGCTGCGGCAATCATCGTGAATCGCTTCGTGCGGTGCCGGCGAACCGGGGCTTCAGGCAGCATCGAGTCGCGACCGTTCCACAGGCACGTCTTCGTCCGGCGTGTCCCGCCTGGATTCGTTCCCATCTCGTCCAGCCGGCCCGGTTCCGCCGGGTTTGGGAAACGCACGATCCGGGTCGAGCCCGGCGATCCGGCACTGTTCAGCGAGCGGTTCCGCCAGCCGCGACCAGACTCGGGTCTTGACCTGCTCCGGTGCCCACGCCCAGATGCGGGCTCTCACGAGCAGAGGGTTGCCGGACTGCCGCATCGCGCTTTCGAATGACGCATCGACGATCTCGGGAAACGGCGGGAGTCTCGCCTCCTTGCTCACGTATTTCGCGTCGGGCACGGTCGCGCCGTATCGACGGTCGTACACGTTGAATGCCAGTTTCATGAATCGGTTGAACGTGTCGATCCGGCCCTTCGCGAGGCCTTCCAGCATGGCGCGTTGGATCATCGCGTCGATGAACTGACGCGTATTCGACACGTCGACCTGCATCACCTCGCCCATTCTGAGGATCAGGAAGCCCTGCAGGCCCTCGGAGTACATCGGCTGTTCCGCGGTCCCCGCTTCCTCGGCCATCGTCCGCAGTTTGGAGAAGCAGCCCGCTGCCAGGTCCTCGTCGCCGTACAGGTACGAGAAGACCGTCGCTTCCTGCAGGAACGTGCTGTAGCCCTTGAGAAGATCCTCCACCGAGGCCATGCCGAAATCCCCGGCCGAAAGGCCCGCCGCCGACCGCGTGAGGAGCATGGCCTGCTGCATGCCACGCTCATAGGCTTCGATGAAGCGGGGGTCGGGCAGGATGTCGAGCCGGTCCGTCAGCGGGTCGTATTCGATTCGTCCCGACCGGGTCAATTGCCGCAGGCTGGCGAGCCTCGTCTTGACGATCGTCAGTTCGTTGATCCGCTCGCGCCTCTTCGTCGCCTGGCTGAGTGCGATGCCCCGTTCGAGCCAGTACACGCCCTGGGCATGGGGATGCGCCCAATCCAGCGGTCCGTACTGCTCCATGAGTTCCAGCATGATGCGGGCGTCCATGCTGTAGCGATCCAGCAGCACCCGCCGCTGCACGTGAGGAACCACCTTCTCGAAGATCGCGGCGGCGAGGCGGCGGTCTGCCCTCATCGCCGCCAGCAGGTCGCGGTTTGTGCCCGTGGGCAGACCGCCACCGAGACGGATTTTCGCATCGAGCGAGTTCATGTAGAGCGTGGCGCGGCCGAGCATGCGAACGAGTTCCTCATCGGGCTTCGCGTCGTGCTCCTCCAGGAGCCGCAGCGCGTCGCGAAGGTCTGCGTCTCCGTCGGCGGCGTCGAGTTCCAAGGAGGCGTCGGCGATCACGCGGAAGCGGTCGACGGCCTCGGAGGCCGTGCGGCCTCCGGTGAGGTCGCCGAGCAATTCGCGGAACTCCCGGGCCAGTCGGGCCTTGTAATACCAGTGTTCCCTGTCGACCTTGCCGCCGATCTTGTGGAAAAACAGCCAGCCCAACTCCATCGGGAGCGACGCATCCTGGGGGTTGAGCGGCATGCCCTGCGACCGCAGCAGGTCGATTCCCCGATTGATCCAGCGCCAGCGTTCTTCCGGGACGTAGGTGGTCACGGAAATGTTGTAGGCGAGGTTCCACGCCTGAAAACTCCACACCTTGGGAAACCGCGGCTGGAGGGCGGTGATCCATTGGCTGAGGGTTTGCGCCTCGAAATAGTCGCCCTTGTCCTGCAGGGCGTCGGCCCGGGCCCACAGCATGTCGACGGCGAGCCCGCGAAACGTGCCGAGGGCCGCGGTGGCCAGGGCCACGTGGGGAGGCATGCCGGCAGTGCCCTCCATCGACACGGCGAGTTGCAGCGTGGAGCGTTGGGAGGCGATCGAGCGAGCGAGGAATCCGGCTCCTGCCAGGCAGGCTGCCAGCACGGCGAGGGACGCTATGGTCACGAGGCGATCGTTCATGGCATGCGGTGTGGGTGGGTCAGGACGAGGGCCCGACGAGGTCTCGCCGGTCGAAGACGATCCAGCCCGCCAATCCCGCAAACAGCGAGCACGCGAAGCCGAGTCGCAGCAGGCACAGCAGCACCTCGGAGGAGGAGATCGCCATGCCGCCGGCGACCTGCGACACGGTGTCGTAGTCGGCGAACGAGGGAATCATCCAGAGGAGAAAGTCGGTGATGAATCCGAGGAGCATGCGACCGGATTCGTAGAGCCTGAATTGCAGGGCCAGGCCCAGGCTTGAAGCGGCCCGCTCGAGGGCGGCCCCCAGCATCGATTCGGACGTCATCGCGTAATCACCCATGCCCCCGCGCAAAAATCCGCCCCCGAGCGCCGTGCCGTACACGACCAGCGACAGCAGCGTCGCCGTGGGGAAGCCGAGGCATGCCGCCGCGGCGACGGAGACGGCCGCGACCATCACGAGTTTCAGCCAGATCACCGCGATGCAGCGGACGAAGTTGGCGTCGAATCCGCCCACGGTCTGAAACATCACCATGCCGTCGCCGGGCGTGAACGTGATGACCGTGGGCACGGTTTCGCCGGGCGGCACCAGGTTCCGGTTGGCGACCGTGATCTTGAGCGTGCCCTCGTCGTCGACCATCTCACCGGGGATCTCGAGCACGTGGCGGGCGTTGCTCAGCAGCGTCTGCTGAACGTGCTCGCCGTCCTTCAGGGGCCAGGGCCGGTCGTTCGCCCAGAGCACGAAGCGCACGTCGGCGAGATCGACGTCGACGTTGTACGCCTTCGGCTTCAGTTGCAGTTGCAGCGGCAGCCCGGCGTCGCGGGCACCATCGAGGCCGTGGAAGACGTAGGTCGACACGGCATCGGCCGTCACCGTATGCCAGGCCCATTCGTATTGGTGGCGGATGCGGCTGCGGACCGACTCGGCCCGGTCACCGAACGCATCGGGCTCGTCGCGTTGCAGTTGGGCGAGAGCCGCATCGACGGCGGCCCGGTATTCGTCGGGCTTGTCGTGCGTCGGCCGGACGGAACGCCGGGCCGTGAGCACCTGCCGGTCCACGGCGCCGCGGTCGTCCTCGTCGGAAGCGGCGGTCTTCTGCAGCACGCGCACGAACGTGTAGGTCCCGGCCCCGGCAAGTCCGAGCAGCAGCACGTCGAGCAGCACGATGCCGAGCCACTTGCCGACCAGGTATTCCCAGCGGTGCAGCGGTTTGACGAGGGTCATGTGGATGCGGTTCGACTCGGTGTCGCCGCAGACGCTGCCGCATGCCAGAAACACGGTCAACAGCCCCAGGATCACTCCGGCGCCGCCGAGCGCCCAATTCAGGAAGAACTGCACCCGATACACGAGCCGCTCGGACTGATCGAGCACGAGGGGCAGCGTCGGCACGGAAATCACCAGCAGCAGCACCAGCAGCACCGCCACCCGCATTCGCAACGCTTCATCGATCACGGCCTGCGCGACCCCGGCGATCCCCGAACTGCCCGAGAGCAGCAGGCGGATCGCGGCGATGCCGACGACGCAACCGACCGCCATGCCCGTCACGCCGGTCAGGCCCGTCGCGGTCACCAGCCAGTGGTGTCGCACCAGAAACCAGATGGCCGCGGCGACCGCCGTCGTGGCGACCAGCGATCCCGCGAGGCCCCGGTGCTGCGGGGCGCGCTTGAAAACCCACCACACCCACCAGCCGGCGCCGGCCAGTGCGGCCGCGTGGATGGCCAGCCCCCAGCCCGGCCCCGTCACGCGGGCGAGTCCCTCGGCGGCGAGGCTTCCGCCGGCGAGGATGCCCAGGCCCGACAGTGTCGTTTTCCAAAGCGACTCCGGTCGGGCGAGGCTGCAGACGCCCCCCAGCAGGCCGCCGACCACGGCCGCCAGTGTGGCGCAGCGCACCACGGCTGCGACCGTCGCGGCGTCCTGTGCGGCCAGCAAGTGCGCCGCCCCCTCGCCCACGAGGCCCAGCGCGGCCACCGCGGCGAGCCAGGCCCAGGTGCGACGGTCGCGGAGGAGTTGAGCGAGCGAGTGCATCCCGCGCGTCCTTTCGTCAGCGCCGCACGAGACTGTCGATCAGGCCCGTGTCGACGGCTTCGGCCGGCCCGGTCGCCGCCGGCTCCGGCTCCCTGACGGGGCCGCGAAGGAAGGCCGGTACGGTGCCTCCGGATCGGGCGCCGCTGGTCTGCAATCCCTCGAGCCGCGCCTTGTCGACGATCTCGAGGAACAGTGATTCCAGCCTGCGACGCGGCTGCTCGACGTCGAGATGGCCGATGCCGTGCCGCGTCAGAACCCCGCGGATTTCCTCCACGACCGCCGGCGAGAGCGAATCGGTTCGCAGCGTGGTGAAGTCACCCTCGGCGAGCAGCTGGTCGCAGGTGCCCTCCGCGCGAACGCGGCCTCCGAACATGATCGCCACGCGATCGCAGAGGTCCTCGACGTCGGAGAGCTGGTGGGTGCACAGGAGGACGGTCTTGCCGCGGCGGCCGAGGTCGGCGATGAGATCCTTGATCTGCCGCGCGCCGACGGGATCCATGCCGCTGGTGGGCTCGTCCAGGATGAGCAGTTGCGGGTCGTTGATCAGGCTCTGTGCCAGTCCGACCCTGCGTTGCATGCCCTTGGAAAATTCCCCCACGGGTCGATGCTCGACGGCCTGGAGTCCCACCATCTCCAGCAGCATGTCGATCCTCTCGCGCCGCATCTGTCGGGGAATGCGGAACAAGCGACCGTAGTAATCGAGCGTTTCTCGCGCCGACAGGAACCGGTAGAGATAACTCTCTTCGGGCAGGTAGCCGACCTGCTTCTTGGTGGCCACGTGCCGCGGGTGGCGTCCAAGCACGGCGATGCGGCCGCCGGTCGGAGCCAGCAGCCCGAGGAGCATCTTGATGGTCGTGGTCTTGCCGGACCCGTTGGGCCCGAGGAGCCCGTAGACCTGCCCGCGGCGAACCTCCAGGTCCACCCCCTCCACCGCGCGCACCCTGGGCCGCATCCAGAAATCGCAGAACGTTTTCCGCAGGGCGACGCACTTGATGTCGATGCCGGCCGCGTCAGCCCGGGGCTGCGTGGAGGCGGCCCGCCCCGCGTCGATCTCCGCCACGCCCGCCATCGTCGGCTCCTCCCGCGGCGGTTGTGCCGCCCCGCCCGTCATTTCCGGAACTCCGACTGTTTTTCCTTGAGCGCCCGCACCTGCTCCATCTGGCGTTCCTTCTGGATCGCGGGGTCGCGATTGAGCTGGAGTTCGAGCTGCCCGGGAACGGTGTAGAACGTCTCCACGTCGCCGGTGAGGATCTTCTCGCGGGCGTCCTCCCACAGCCGCGAGAGGATGATCCGCGGGTTTCGTTCGTACTGCGGGAGCAGACGGCCGAACGTTTCACTGTCCGCCTTGACGCGCTCGACTACCTGGGTGCGATACGTCTTCGCCGCGTTGACGATGCGGGCCACTTCTCCACCGATCGCGACGTCGCCCACCCGGAGGGCTCCGATCGCTTCGTCGATCGCTCGTTCCGCCGCCTCGCGGCCGGCCACCGTGCCGGTTTCAGCGGCCCGCTCGTAGGTCTCGATGAGGCCCAGCAGGGCATCGCTGCCCTCGCCCGCGGTCTCGCCGAGAATCCGGGCGCGGTCCTGCTGGGCCGACACGATCCGTTGCGACCGATCCGTTTCCGCGGTCGTGACGGCGTCAAAACTCCCGATCACGCGCGCCGGGGCCGACACCTTGTCGAGGGTCAGCTGATCGATGCTGATGCCCGTCGCCATCTCGTCGAGCCGCCGCTGGGCGACGGCGGTCGCCGTCTCCCGGTTGACGACACCCTTGAGGAGGTCATCCGCGGGCAGTTGGGCGACGGCCTGCACCACGCCCTGCTGCACGGCGCAGCGAACGAGGTCGCGGGCCAGTTCCCGCTCACCCACGTTGGTCACGTAGGCGACCGGATCGGTGACGCGGTACGTCACCGTCCACCGGGCGTGGGCGATGTTCATGTCGCCCGTCAGGAGCGACCCGTCGAGGAGCGGATTGAGCGGCCCGGCACGAGCGTTGCGGATCTGGTCGCGGGTCATCCCCCTGTCAGCCGGGCCGGCCTGGAACCAGAACTCCTTGTCGAGGGCGAGCGCCATGGGCCGGCTGTCGACCTTGAGGACCTGTTCGATCGGGAACGGGGCCGCCAGGTAGGTCCCCCTCTCCAGCACCCTCTCTCCGGGCGCGCCCACGTAGTCGCCGAATCGCAGCCGCAGGGCCACCTCGTTCGAGCCGACGCTGAACATCCCGCTCAACGCGTAGGCGACGAGCAGTGCGAACATCGCCGCCTTGAGGATGCCGAACGACACCCGCAGCGCGTCGGCGAGCGACTGCTGCGCCGGATCGAGCACGATGTCCTTCGGCATGCCGCCGCCGTCGGGCTGTGAGTCGCTCACTGCACCACCCTCTGCTGGCGGGGGCGGTTTTGCGATGCCTGATCGGGCGCGTTCACGGGTTGGTCGGCCGGGGCGGTCGGCTGGTGGCCGGGATCCCGATTGAACCAGTCGAGGATGCCGAGGCTGTCGGCGGAGAGCACGAAGGTGGTGTTGTGGTCCAGCATCTTCTTGAGAGCCTCGACCTTGCGCAGAAAGATCGCGAAATCCTCGTTCTTCGCGAAGTTCGCATATTCCTGCGACGCCTCCCGGTCACCCTGGGAGCGGATGGCCTGTGCCCGGCGTTCCGCGAACGCGAGGATCCGGTCGCGGGCGCTCTGCGCCTCGCTGCGGATGGCCGATGCCTGCGCCTGCCCCTCCTGCAGGGCGTTCTCGGCGAGCCGCTCCCGGGTCTTGATCATGGTCTCGAAGATTTTCTCCGTCGTCGCCTCGGGCAGCACGATCTTGTAGATGCCGACGCTTTCCACTTTCAGTCCGTAGCCCGACTGGCTCAGCGACTCGTCGAGGGCCGCCCGCGCCTCGTCCTCGATCTGCGCCAGCTTGAGCCGATCACGATCGAGGCTCACCAGTTCGTCGAGTCGGTAGCGGCTGATGACACCTCTCATTTCCCGGAGCCGGCTCGACAGTTGCCGGGCCGCCTCTTCCGGATCCTTGAGTGTGATGTAGAAGTCGAGCGGGTTCTCGATCCGCCACGTGAGATACGTGCGCACGATGACGCTCTTTCCGTCGGCGGTCTGCAGCTCCTCGATCTTGTCCTCGAGCAGCTGCAGCCGCTTGGAATAGTGCGTGACCTTGTGGATCGGCCAGGGGAGCCGCCACTTGAGGCCGGGCGTGCTCTGCACGCTTCCCTCGTCGGCCTTGTCGAAGGTCGTCCTCACCGCCACCTGGTCGTAGCGCACCTGGTAGAGAAACATGAACGACAGGAGGACGGCGGCGAGCGTGGTGCCGACGAGCAGCGTGAA
>RGVT01000101.1 GCA_010027105.1 Planctomycetia bacterium | reverse complement strand
AGGCCTGGAGGGCCGAGGCGAACGTCAAGCGAGAGGGTCTGGGCAGTCACGAGCCGGCGCGCGCTCAACAACCCGAACGTCCGGCGACGGGGTCTGGGGAGCACGAAGCCGGCGGGGTATGACAGGCTGAAGCCTGTCCTACGTGGGAGACATGACAGGCTGAAGCCTGTCCTACGTCACGCCAGCATGGCGCGGAAGCGGTCGAAAAGGTAGGCCGAGTCGTGCGGGCCGGCGGCGGCTTCGGGGTGATACTGCACGCTCGCGGCGTTGGCCGTCTTGTGGTGGACGCCCTCGATCGTGCCGTCGTTCAGATTGCGGTGCGTGACGACGAGGTCGGCCGGCAGCGTGGCCTCGTCCACCGCGAAGCCATGGTTCTGCGACGTGATCTCCACTTTGCCCGTCTCGAGATCCATGACGGGCTGATTGGCGCCGCGGTGGCCGAACTTGAGCTTGAACGTCTTCGCGCCGCAGGCGAGCGAGAGCAACTGGTGGCCGAGGCAGATGCCGAACAGCGGCACCCTGCCCACGAGGTCGCGGACCGTGGCCACGCAGGAGTCGAGCACCTCGGGGTCGCCGGGGCCGTTGGAGAGGAAGACGCCGTCGGGGCGGTGGGCGAGCACGTCGGCGGCCGTGGCCCTGCCCGGCAGCACGGTCACGCGGCAGCCCTGCGAGACGAGATGCCGGGCGATGTTCCACTTCATGCCGTAGTCGAGCGCCACCACGTGCTTCGTGCCGGGGCGCTCGCGCCGCGGCGGAAAGTCGCCCCCCACGAGCGGCTGCTGGAGCGGCGTGGCCCAGGCGTCGAGCGGCTCGGTCCAGGCCCGCTCCTCGTCGGGCATCACCTCGCGCACGAGGTCGCGGCCCACGAGCGGCGGGGCCGAGCGGGCCAGCTCCACGAGCTTCGCGGCGTCGAGCACCTCGCTCGAGAGCACGCCCGTCATCGCGCCGCGGATGCGCAGCCGGCGCACGAGGGCCCGCGTGTCGATGCCCGTGAGGCCCACGACGCCGGCCCGGGCGAGATAGTCGCCGAGCATGCCCGTGGCCGTGAAGTTGCTCGTGATCCGGCTGGCCTCACGGACCACGAAGCCCGCCATCTGCAGCCGGCCGCTCTCGACGTCGGCGGGGTTCACGCCGTAGTTGCCGATCTGCGGCGCGGTCATCGTGAGGATCTGCCCGCGGTAGGAGGGGTCGGTGAGGATCTCCTGGTAGCCCGTCATCGAGGTGTTGAAGCACACCTCGCCGGAGACCGTGCCCGTGGCCCCGAACGAGTCGCCGACGTAGACCGTGCCGTCCTCGAGCGCGAGCGCCGCGCGTGCCATCGTCACTTCGCCTCCACCATCAAGCCCGGATCGACCGAGCCGTCGTCGTTCAGCCGGCCGGCCGCCCAGAGCAGCCCGCGGACGACGAGGGCGAGGTAGCGGTCGTCGCCGACGGTCTCGTTGTTGTGGCCGAGCGTGGTGCTGAAGATCCGCGTCTTGTTCGGGCCGTACTCGTTGACCCAGGCCACCACGGCGTTGGCCTCGGTCGGCTTGGCGGCGGGGTCGGCCGGTTCGTCCTTCTTCGGCTTCGGCGGCACGAGCTGCCGGCCGCTGGCGACCACCTTCGCGGTGGGGAGCACCTGGATGTTGTTGTAGAGTTCCTCGTTGATCGTCTTCCAGTCGGCGAGCGGCTTCGCGATCGGGTGGCCGCGGTCGGTGAAGGTGATCTCGATCGGCTGCTGCGGACCGTGGCCACTCGACTGCAGGCCGAGCATCTCGAACCAGCCGCCGTTGTCGGCTCCGTCCGGCACCGCCTGTTTGTAGTCGCCCCAGCGATAGGAATGCATCGCGCAGTGGAGGTTGACCGCCGGCGTCCCGCGACGATGGGCGGCGAGGATCCGCTCCACGTAGGCCGGGTCGGTGACGTCGGCCGAGCACTCGTCGTGGATCACGACGTCGAAGCCGTCGGCCCAGTTCGGATCGCCGTAGATCTCGAAGGTGGCCTTCGTCGACTTGTCGGGGTTGTGCACCACCTCGACGTGCGACCTGAGGCGGGCCTCGATCCCCTGCTCGAGCAGCCGCGTCTGCGTGGCGTAGTCGTGGCAGCAGCCGCCCGCGACGAGGAGCACCTTGAGCGGCTCAGCCGCGTCGGCCGCAGAGGAAACGGCCGTCACGATCAGGGCGGCCACGATGCCGAACACGGGGGGCACTCTCACGCGCTGGCTCCGGAGGGGGGCGGATACCTGGAAATGCTAGCAGATGGCGGCCGGTTTTTTGAGCAGGCGCGCGATCCGACGGCCGGGCGCCGTCATGGCGAGGTCGGCCAGGCCGGCCACGGTCACCCAGCGGCGGGCGACGGTGGCGGCCCCGCGCCTTACGACGCGCCGCACGCGCACCGTGCGGGCGACGGCATGCTGCGTCACGGTGTAGCGCACGACGCCGAGTTTCTTTCCCTGCGGCTGTCCCCGCGCACCGCCGACCGCGCAGGGAAAATCCCACAGCCCCTCCCACCATGCGCCCGGCCCGCGGCGCTCCACGAGCACCCGGTCGCCATGCCGGAGCACGACGGCCGTCTCGCGGATTTTTTTCACCGTCCGCGGGACGGCCTTCGCGGGAATCGCGTCGACCCGCCGCGCGCGGAGCGCGGCGCAGCAGCCGGCGAGCGGGCAGGCGGAGCAGCGCGGCCGCGCGGGCGTGCACACGATCGCACCCAGATCCATCAGCGCCTGGTTGAACCGCCCCGGCGCCGTCCTCGGCACGAGCCTGCGGGCGACGAGCCGATCTGGGAGATCGCCCGCAGGCTCGTCGCCCGCCGGGCCGTCGAGCGGCCGGCCATATCCGGCGAGCCGCGCGAGCACCCGACGCGAGTTGGCCTCCACGATCGGCTCAGCCGCGTCGAACGCGATCGACGCGATGGCGTTGGCCGTGTAGCGGCCGATGCCGGGCAGGGCCCGCAGGCCCTCGGCCGTGCGCGGAAACCGGCCGCCGTGCTCGGCCACGAGCGCCCTGGCGGCGGCGTGCAGCTGGCGGGCGCGACGGTAGTAGCCGAGGCCCTCCCAGAGCCGCAGCACCGAGTCCTCGCGGGCGGCCGCGAGCGATTCGACGTCGGGAAACGCCGCCAGGAATCGCGCAAAATATTCCTTCACGCGATCCACCTGTGTCTGCTGGAGCATGATCTCGCTCACCCAGACGCGATAGGGGTTTTTCGAACGCCGCCACGGCAGGTCGCGCGCCGTGCGGGCGTACCAGGCGAGCAGCCGCGATCTGATCCTGTCGACCTCCACCGCGGCCCCTTGCAAACGCGTTTTCATTCCGTTCCAACCACGGCAGTGTACCCTTCGTGCCCGGGCCGCGGCCGCCCCTCCATGGCAGAAAAACTCCAGGTTCGAGAACAGCGCGACGCCTCGGGCAGGGCCTGGGAGTTCGTCCATCCGCGCTGCGCCCGCGAGCGGCACGACGACATCGAGGAGGTCGAGGCGATGGTGGCGGCCGGCGAGGCGGAGATCGCCCGCGACGAGCTCGTGTGGCTGCTCGCGGAGTGCCCCGATTTTCTCGAGGCCCATCTGCACCTCGGCCTGCTCGCCCTCGAGGCCGACGACCCGAAGCTCGCCCGCGGCCACTTCGGGCGGGCCTACGAGCTCGGCGCCCGCGCGCTCGAGGCGGCCGGCGACCCGCGGCCGCTCCCCTACGCCCGCGCCGCCAACAAGGCCTTCTTCGAGGCCGCGAAGGGGCTCGTGCACTGCCTCGTGGCCACGGGGCGGCTGGCCCTCGCCAGGGACGTCGTCCGCCGCGCGACCGCGCTCGACCCCGCCGACCCGCTCGGCCTCTCCGGCCTCGTGGCCGGCGGGCCGGCTCCGGCGCGGAGGAGGCGGCCATGACCGCGCCGGGCCGGTTCATCGTGCTCGAGGGGATCGACGGCGCGGGCAAGTCGTCGCAGGTGGGGCCGCTCGCGCGCTGGCTCGAAGCGCGCGGCCGCGCCGTAACCGTCTGCCGCGACCCCGGCTCAACTCCCGCCGGCGATGCGATCCGCGCGATTCTCCTCGACCGCCGCGAGATCCACCTCGCTCCGACCGCCGAGATGCTCCTCTACATGGCCGCCCGGGCGCAGCTCGTCGGGGAGGTGGTCCGGCCCGCGCTCGCCCGCGGCTCGTGGGTCGTCTCCGACCGGTTTCTGCCGGCGAACGTCGTCTACCAGGGCCACGCCGGCGGCCTCGATCCCGACACGATCCGCGCCTTAGGCGCGATCGCCACCGGCGGCCTCGAGCCCGACCTCGTCCTGCTCCTCGACGTCGATCTCGACACGGCCGCCCGCCGGCTGGATCGCCCGCTCGACAAGCTCGAGAACCGGGGTGACGATTTTCGCGCACGGCTGCGGGCGGGCTATCTCGCCGAGGCGACCCGCGATCCGGCGCGATTCGCCGTGATCGACGCGGCCGCCGACGAGGGCACCGTCGCGGAGCGGCTCCGCGCGGCGATCGGCGCGCGCTTCCCCGAACTGCGGTGACCGCGATGGCCTGGCAGGGGATCGAGGGGCACGACGCGGTCGCGGCGGAGTTCGCCCGGGCCTGCGCGCGCGGCCGCGTCGCCGGCACCTACCTCTTCATCGGCCCGGAGGGGGTGGGAAAGGGGACGTTCGCCCTCCGGCTCGCCAAGGCCCTCACGTGCGCCGCGCCGCGCGACGGACTCGTGGCCTGCGACGCCTGTGCGTCGTGCGTGCAGGCGGAGGCCGGCAGCCATCCCGACATCGACGTGGTCGCGAAGCCCGAGGACCGGGCCACGATCCCGCTCGAGATGCTCATCGGCGACGCCGACCATCGGATGCGCGAGGGGCTCTGCTGGCGGCTGCTGCTCAAGCCCGCGGTCGGCGGCCGCAGGGTGGCGGTCATCCTCGACGCCGACCATCTCTCCGAGGAGGCGGCGAACTGCCTGCTCAAGACGCTCGAGGAGCCGCCGCCCGGGGCGGTGATCATCCTCGTGGGCACGGCGCTCGAGCGCCAGCTGCCCACGATCCGGTCGCGCTGCCGGATCGTGAGGTTTCGGCCGCTGCCGACGGAGGAAGTCCTGCGCGTGCTCGCCGCGGAACAGGAGCCGGGCCAGGCGAACGAGGTGCGGCTGCGGGCGAGCGCGGCCGGAGCGGCCGGCAGCCTCGCGCGGGCGCGGCTCCTGCTCGACGACGAGTTGCTGGCGTTTCGCGAGGCGGTCTTCCGGGCGCTCGGCACGCGGCCGCTCCGCGGCGTCGACCTGGCCCGCGACGTGCTGGCCTTCGTCGAGGCCGCCGGCAAGGAGGCGCCGCCGCGCCGGGCCCGCCTCCGCGCCGTGCTCGAATTCGCGCTCGAGTTCTTTCGCGCGGCCGTGCTCCACGACGCCGCGGCCGTGCCGCCCGCCGAGCCCGCCCTCGCCGCGGCCGTCGCCTCGTGGGGGGGTGGCTCGGAGCCGGCCGCGGCGGCGGTTGCACACACGATCGACGCGCTCGACGGCATCGACCGCAACGCGAATCTCGCGATCCTCGTCGATGCCTGGACCGCGGTGCTCGAGGAGCCGCGGCTTGCCCACTCGACCTGACCTGCCCCGGCTCCCGCCTCCCGTGGCGAACCCTGACGGCCAGCCCGGGAGGGATCGATTTTCGGGTCGTGCCTGACGATCCACCTGTTCGGATTGAACGCTGGCGGCCGGCACGACTGCGAGATTCGTGCGGCACGCCGGTGCATGGCAGGATCGAGGCATGTCCGACAAGCGGGCCGGCGGAATCTTCGCCTCGTCGTTCGTCGCGGGGCTGCTGCTCGCGGCGGGGATCTTCGCGCCGCGGGCCTGGGATCCGGTGCCGGAGCCGTTCTTCGGGCTCGACGAGCAGGCCGTGCCCGAGGCTGCGGGCCCGGGCACCGCCGCCCCCGGCGAGGACCGCACGGCGGAAGCGGCCGGAAAAACCGCGCCGGCCCGCGACACGGTCGGCACGGCCGCGGCACCCCCCGGCGAGCGGCTCGCACTCGGCGATCAGGCGACCCCCGCCGCCATGCAGGCCGCGGCGATCGCGGCCCGCGAGGCGGTCGCCGCCGCGCCGGTGGCCCCGCCCGTCATCGTCCCCCCGGCCGCGGAGGCCGCCGCGTCACCACCGGCCGCCTCCGCTCCGTCAGTCAGCGTCGCTCCGGGCGAGTCCGCAGCCGGCTCCCTACGGGCGCTCGTGACCCGGGTGCAGGCCTCGCGGGCGCCGCCCCCGCCCGCGGCCCCCGAAACGCTCGGCGTGGCGCCGCTGCCGGGCGCGGAGTGGGTCGATCCCGACAGCGTCAACTGGTCGGACGTGCCGCTCGCGCACCCGGCGCCCAAGCCGACGGTGCCGGTGCCGCGGCTCGGCCTGCGGCCGCGCCTGCGGGTGGGCGAGCGGCTCCTCGGCCGCGACCGGCCCGCAGATTCCTCGCCGGCGGCGGTCGAGGACGGGGCCGCGGGTCTCCCCGACGTTCGTCGCTGGCCGGCGCCGCGCAGGCTCGTGCAGCAGATCGAACAGCTCGGTGCCGCCGGCCCCGCGCACGACGCCGGGGCCTGGTCGGCCACGGCCCTCGAACGGCTGCAGCGGGTGCTCGCAACGGCCGGCCCGGGCGACGCGGCGGCCGAACCGGCGCTCGTAACGCTCGGCGAGTCGGTGCACGCCGGCATGGGGATCGCCGACGCCTCCACCGACCACGACCGGGCCACGGCGACCCGCCGCGCGGCGCTGGCGGTGTCGCGGCGCGTCGCGACGTGGCGGGCGGCGACGGGCCTGTGCCTGGCCGCCGACGCCGTCGACTCGCGGCTCGAGGCGGAGACGGCCCGGCTGCTCGACGCCGTCGAACGGTTCGAATCGTCGGGCGCTCCCGAGGACGCCGCGGTGGCGGCCCGGGCCATGGCCGTGCTCGTGCGCTCGGGCCAGCCGCCGGCCGTCGGCCTCGCCAGGGCGGTGCAAGACCACTACCTCTCCGCCAACGTGCGGGTCGCGGTGCACCAGCGGTTTCTCGAGCGCCTGCTCCCCGCGGCCACCGTCATCACCGGGCCGGTCGACGACGTCGTGCTCGGCCGCAAGGTGCGGGGCACCCGCACGGTGCAGCGCACGACGACCGTGCGGTTCGTGCCCGACTCCGACGAGATCTCCTTCGAGCTCGAGGTGCACGGCGACGTCGAGTCGCGCACGGTCACCGACTCCGGCCCGGTCTCGCTCACCTCGCGGGGTGATTCGTCGTTCACCGTCCGCAAGCCGATCAAGCTCTCGCCGGCCGGCCTGCTGTTCGGCGCGGCGACGGGCGTGGCGAGCAACCGCTCGCAGCTGGCGAACGTGCAGACGAGCTTCGACTCGGTGCCGATCATGCGGTCGCTGGTGCGGAGCATCGCCCGCAGCCAGCACGAGGAGACGCTGCCCGAGGCCAACCGCGAGGTGATCGACCACATCGTCTCGCGGGCCTGCCGCGAGGTCGACGCCCAGGCCGAGCCGAGGTTTTCCGAGATCGCCTCCCGGATCCGCGACCGCGTCTGGACGCCGCTGGTGCGGCTCGGTCTCGATCCCACGCCGGTGGCGCTGGAGACGACGCCGGCGGTGGCGACGCTCCGCCTGCGGCTGGCGGCCGACGAGCAGCTCGCGGCCCACACGCCGCGGCCGCGGGCCCCGGGCGACGCGCTGTTCAGCCTCCAGGTGCACGAGTCGACGCTCAACAACGCGCTCGAGCGGCTCGGCCTCGCCGGCCGCCGGATGGCGCTCGAGGACCTCGTGGCCCTGCTCTGCGAGCGGGCCGGCTCCGAGCCGCGCCTTCCCGACGACCTGCCCGAGGGCGTGCACGTGACCTTCGCCCGCCGGCAGCCGCTGCGGGTGGAGTGCCGCGACGGCCTCGTGCACGTGCGGGTGGCCCTCGACGCCATCGAGAGCGGCCGCCGCAGCTGGTACGACATCGTGGCGCAGGTGGCCTACAAGCCCGCCCAGGCGGCGCCGCAGGTGTTCCTGGAGCGGGAGGGCCCGGTGCAACTGAGTGGCCCGGGCCACCAGGGCCGCATCGAGTTCGCCCTGCGTACGATCTTCAGCAAGATCTTCCCCAAGGAGCGGCCGATCCCGGTCCTCCCGGAGCGGCTCGTGAAGAACCCGCGGCTCGAGGGGCTGCACGTGCTGCAGGCGGCGAGCACCGACGGCTGGCTCGCGCTCGCGCTGGGGATCCGCGACGGTGAGACGACCGTGGCCCAGCCCGGCTCCGCCGACGGCCGGAAGGCCGACCAGCGTCCGCGCATCTTCCGCTGACGGGCGGTGCGGCGGGCCGTCGATGGCGGGCGAGGGGGTCGGCGAACGCTCGTCGAGCGTGGGCCGCCCCGGCCCAGCGAGGCGACTTGTGCCGCCCCCGAGC
>RGVT01000011.1 GCA_010027105.1 Planctomycetia bacterium | reverse complement strand
CGTGATCGTCGTGCCCGAGCCGGGGGCGATGGCCCTCGCCGGCATCGGCATCGCCGCGGCGTGGGGGCTCGCGAGGCGGCGGCGATGAGGCGGGTGTCTTTGCTGCTCGCGATCGGTGTCGTCGCAGCGGCTGCAGGGCCGGTCTCGGCGGCTGAAAGCGGCGACTATCTGCGGCTCTTCAACGGCCGCGACTTCGAAGGCTGGGTGATCGACGGCCCGACGGAGGGGATCACGCGGCCCGACGGAAGGCCCGTGTGGTCGGTGCGCGACGGCGAGATCGTGTGCGCGGGCAATCGCTGGAGTTTCCTGCGGTACGAGCGGGAGCGGTTCGCCGACTTCACGCTGCACGTCGAATTCGTCATGGCCCCGAAGGGCAATTCCGGCGTCGGCCTGCGGACCGGGCCGGTGGACATGACCGCCGTCCAGACCACGCGGCCGTCGTGCTTCGCCTACGAGATCCAGCTCCTCGACGACGCCGGCCAGCCGCCGAGCCCGTTCTCCAGCGGCTCGCTCTACCGCTACGTGGCCCCGGCCGAAAATGCGATGAAGCCCGCGGGCGAATGGAACACGCTCGAGGTGACCTGCCGCGGCACGGTGATCGACGTCGTCCTCAACGGCCGTCCGATCCAGCACTTCGACCAGACCACCCTCGAGGAGACGGCCACCAAGCCCCTCGCGGGCCATGTGTGCCTGCAGAACCACGGGCACGACGTGCGGTTTCGCAACGTCGCGATCCGCCCCCTCGACGGTTCGGCCACGAATTGACCGTGACCGCCGGGACGAGGCCGGATTCCGCAGAGTGCCACTCTGCGGCTACGAAGGAGCCGGCCCGGCTGGCGGGGCTCCCGGTGAAAAGGGCGCTGCCACTCTGCGGCTACGACGTGCCGGGCGGGGCCGCAGAGTATCGCCAGCGCGGCTACGGGCGATCCGCCTTGATCGCATACAGCGCGTCGTAGGAGCGCACGTACAGCGTGCCGCCGGAGACGACGAGCGACGCCGTGATCGCCTCGCCTCCGAAATCGACGCTGTCGAGCTGCTCGAACTCCCGCCCGGCCCGCACGATCGTCACCCAGCCGTCGTTCGAGCCGAAATAGATCCTGCCGGCCGCGAGGAGCGGGCTCGTGCGGTGCTGCCCGGTGTGCGTGCGCTGGAAGTAGACGTCTTTGCCCGTCTCAAGATCGACGCACTGCAGCTTGCCGTCTTTGTGGAGCAGGTAGACGAGGCCATCGGTCACCAGCGGGATGCTGACGTCGGGCGTGACGGGATTGATCCACTTCACGACGTCGGCCTTGCCGGTGCAGTCGCCGGAGAGGGCATCGCCGACGGTGAGGGCGAGCGTGGGGCCGCCCTTGCACGTCGGCACGACGATCGTGCCCGGGGCGCAGACAGGCGAGGCCACGAACCGGAACGTCTGGTCGTGGGGCTTGGGGTTGGTGTCGGTGGGGCCGTTGAGCCCGCCGAACCTCCACAGTTCGCGGCCGTCGGCCAGGGCGTGGCCGGTGATGCAATCGGCCCCGTGCACGACGAGGAACTCGCGGCCGTCGTGGCGGTAGAGCACCGGCGAGGCGTAGGAGTGCTTGCACTCGAACTGGGCGTCGGTCACCCGATCGACCGCCCAGACCGTCTTGCCCGTGCGGGCGTCGAGCCGGATCACCTTGCCGGTGCGGGTGTCGTCGTCGAGCTTCATCGCGCCGTGGATCAATTGGAGATAGAGAGCGTCGCCGTCGAGTACGGGCGTGCTCGTCATCCCGAACTGGATGTCGATCTTCCCGAAGCGCTCGTTGACGTCGGTCTTCCAGACCTCCGCACCGTCGGTCGTGTAGCAGGCGAGGATCCCCGTGCCGAAGAACACCCACACATGCTCGCCGTCGGTGCAGGGGGAGGGGCTGGCCGAGTTGCCCTCGCCGGAGCGGGCGTCCTTGTTGCCTCCGCCCACCGTACGCTTCCAGCGGATCGCGCCGTCGGCGGCGTTCACGCAGAGGAGCACGAGATCGTCTCCCTCGTTGCTCGTGAGGAAGATGCGGTCGCCCCACACGCAGGGCGTGGCCCCGGCCCGGCCCGGCAGGGGCGTGCGCCAGGCGACGTGCTTCGTCTTCGACCAGCCTTCCGGGATGCCCGATTCGGCCGAGATGCCGTCGCCGCGCGGCCCGCGCCACTGCGGCCAATGCTCGGCTCGGGCACCGGGCGTCACCGCGACCGCACACACCAAGGTGATGCCGACGACGACGCCGCGAAAGGAGCGAGGGTTCATGAGGGCGACGACGTCTCCGCCGGGGGTGTTCGGCACCGCGCCGATCGCCGCAGCGTACCACCGGGCGACGGCGAAGGGGGAGGGGCACGCCGGCCGCGCGACACCGGCCGCCGCTGCGCGGCACCGTTCCATCCCCGCTCCTCAGCCGAGGCCGCGGAAGTTCGGCTTGAGCCGATGACGGCCCGACGCGTGTCGCCGCAGGACGCCCAGGAGATCGCCCGCCGAATCGAGGGCCGCGACGGAGTCGGCCGCGGCTCCGATGTCGAGCAGATCACCGCGGATCGCGAGCGGAAGGGCCTGGTCGTCGATGACGTGCGCCGGGAGATGGGGCACGGCGGCCCGGCACGGGAGCAACGCCGCCCGGGCCGACTCGGGCCCGACGCCGTCGAGCGGCAGCGACCCGGGAAGCGTGAACGGGCCCACGGCCGTGCGCACGAGCGATTCCATGACCGCCTTCGTGCCGAGGGCCGCCGCCAGGTCGCGGCCGATCGCCCGCACGAACGTGCCCGACGAACACTCGATCTCGAGCCCGAGCCGCGGCCATTCATAGTGAGTGACGTCGAGGCGCTCGATGCTCACCGGCTTCTCGGGCAGCTCGACGGCCCGGCCCTGCCGCGCGAGCCGGTAGGCCCGCTTGCCGTCGACGTGCACCGCCGAGTAGTCGCAGGGCCGCTGCAGGATCGGGCCGCGGAACGAGGGTAGCGCGGCCTCGAGGTCCGCCCGCGTCGGGCGCGCCGGCGCAGGCTCCTCCTCGACGGGCGTCTCGAGGTCGTCCGACGGGCTCGAGCGGCCGAGGAGAAACACGGCCGTGTATCGCTTCGACAGGTCGTGCACGAAATCGACGAGCTTCGTGGCATGCCCCACGCACACGACGACGACACCGCTGGCGAGCGGATCGAGCGTGCCGGCGTGGCCCACGGCCTTCGTGTCGAGCGCGCGGGCCACCGCATCCACGACCTTCCGCGAGGTCACCCCCGCCGGCTTCGCGATCGCGATCACGCCGCTCACGTCGTGGTGCATCGGATCGGAAACGCGTAGAGGTCGGCGATCTCGGCGGCGGAGCGGCCGGCGAGCCGCATCCGGGCGCGGAGGGCCTGCGGATCGTCGACGACGCCGGCGACGAGCCGGTCGAACTTGAGGTCGACGAGCGCGGCCGTGGCGGCTGCGTCGGCGCGGGCGTGGCCGAGCGGAAACTCCACGAGCCCGCCCTCGAGCCGGCCGAGCGCGGCATGCTCGATCGCCACGCTCGTGGGGATGCCCGCGGGATAGCGGGAGTCGAACTCCGGGCCGCCGTGCTCGATCGCGATCCGGTCGATGAGCCGGCTGATCGCAGGATCGGCGATCGCGGCGTCGGAGTAGTCGGCGGGGAGCAGCATCAGCGACCGCCAGTCGGCCCGCTCCCCCGCCCGCGCGGCCGCAACGGCCTTGAGCAACGTTCTCGCCAGGATGTAGGGGAGCGAGTGGTCGGCCGACTGCCGCGTGGCGGGCGTCCGCTTGGCGGGATCGGCGATGATCGAATAGGCCGGCTCGTAGATCTTCACGCGGAGTGCGCGGATGCCGTCGGAATCGCCCGCGAGCTGCGGGGAGGCGGCGAACAGGTCGACGAGCGCCTGGAGCGCGCCGGCCGACTGGTGCTCGTAGAGCCCGAGCTTGAAGTGCATCGCATGGATCGCGAACGCGTCGCCGCTCACGCCGAGCTCGAGGTCGAACGGGCTCTCGCCGGCGGGGCAGGGCTCGTTCAGCCGGTAGATCGCGAGCGGATTGCGGAACACGTCGCGCGGGCCGACGAACCCGGCCAGCGCCCGCCGCGCGCTCGTCACGGCCGCCTCGGCCGCGAGGGCCGCCGAGGCCCCCTTCGAGTCGGAGAGCTGGCGGCCCGCACGGATCGCGCGAAAGGGCACGTAGTGGGCGACGACCATCCCGATCGCCGACTCGATCTGGTCTTCCGTGCCGCCGAGGGCGGCGGCATACGCCGCCGCGCTCGCGACGGCGCCGTGGTGCACGTGGTCGATCGCATACTTTCGCAGGGCAAACACCTCGGCGAGGCGGCCGCGGATCTCGTCGATGAGGAGCATCACGCGGAGCGTGGCGTCGCCGTCGAGGCTGGCCTCGCGGGCGGCGGCGAGGGCCACTGGATACCAGTCGTTGTGGCCGAACTCGCCCGCCGTGCGGCCCTTGGCCGCGTCGTAGCCGAAGTTCGTGCCGTTTGAATCCCATTCGCGCACGGCCGAGGCGTTGGCGGCCACGGCCTTTTCGACGGCGCAGGGCCGCGGGTCGCCGAGGCAGATGCCCCCTCGGGAGCCCGCGGCCGGCGGGGCGGCGAGCGCCTCGCGGCGCAGCACCGCCGGCGCATTGGCCCCGAGGGCGATCGCCGACACCCCGCAGCCGACGCTGTCGAGGTGAAACCGTTCGAGGAGCGCGAGCGTGGCGGCCCCGAGCGGCTGCGGCCGGCCGAGAAAATCGCGGCAGTGCCGGGCCAGGCCGCGGGCCTGGTTGTCGCGACGCGAGAGGAGGATCGTGGCCCCGCGGGAGGGCGGCGCGGGGGAGTGGGGCATGGCCATCGCCGCAGGATACACTGCGTGGATGCACCCGGAGCAGCTGGGCCCCTACAGGATCGTGAGTCGGCTCGGCCGCGGCGGCATGGGGGCCGTTTACGAGGCGACGGACGAGGCCGGCCGCCACGTGGCCGTGAAGATGCTCGCCGCGCACCTGGCCGACGATCCCGGCCTGCGCCGCCGGTTCGACGCCGAGATCGCCACGCTCAAGACGCTGCGGCACCCGGGGATCGTGCAGCTGCTGGCCTTCGGCGAGGAGGACGACCAGCCCTACTTCGCGATGGAGCTCGTGCCGGGGCGGAGCCTCGAGCAGCTGCTGCGGACGGGGCGCAGGTTCACCTGGCAGGAGACCGTGGCACTGGCCCTCGCGGTGGCACGCGCGCTCAAGGTGGCCCACGACCACGGGGTCGTCCACCGCGACCTCAAGCCCGCCAACATCCTCGTGGCCGACGGGCCGGACGCCGATCTCGGGTCCCGGGTCAGGCTGGCCGACTTCGGGATCGCGAAGCTCTTCGGATCCGCGGCCCACACGGCGCTCGGCAACGTCGTCGGCACGGCCGAATACATGGCGCCCGAGCAGGCGGCTGGGGGCCACGTCGACCAGCGCGTCGACATCTACGCCCTGGGCCTGGTGATGTTCGCGATGCTCGCCGGGCGGCCGCCCTTCACCGGCGGGCAGGCGGCCGAGATCATCCGCCGCCAGCAGCACGAGCGGCCCCCGCGCGTGACGGAGGCCGGCGCCGACGTGCCCTACGAACTGGAGATGCTCGTCGACCGGATGCTCTCCAAGGAGCCCGCCGGACGACCGGCGAGCGCGCTGGCACTCGGCCGGCTGCTCGAGGCCGTGGAGACGATGCACCGCGGCGCACCTGCGGCCGACGACACAGGACCGCTCACCGAGCTTCCGCTCCCGACGCCGGCCGACAAGGCCCGCGACGGCGTCGACCTCTACGCCCCCACGCGCGACGTCGCCCGGCCGGCGACCGCGCCGCCCGCCGCAGCGGCGGGCGCCAAACGCACGCATGCGGCCACCGGTGCGACCCCGGGCAGCCCGACGAAGCCGGTCGACGCCGACTCGGCCACGGGAGTGGGCGGCGACGCCGCCTCGGCGACCGTCGTGGAGCGGCCGGCCCGGACGCGGTTCACGACGGTGGCCGAACTCGACCGGGTGGCGGGGGAACGGCTGGCCCGCGACCGCGCCCGCGCGCAGCGTTGGCAGGCCGCCGCGGTGATCGCCACGCTCGCCCTGCTCGCCGGCATCGGCTACCTGCTCTTCAAGCGGCCGTCGGCCGACGAGCTTTTCGCGCGGATCGAGTCGGCCCAGGTCGCTGCCGCGGCCGGGGGCGATCTCCGCGACGCGCTCCCGACGCTCGAGGCATTTCTCGCCAGGTTTCCAGCCGACCCGCGGGCCGCGCAGGTCCGGTCGCTCGGCCGCACGCTCGCCCTCGACGGGCTCGAAAGGCGGGCCCGCCGGCGGCCGCTCGGCACCACCGCGCCGGCGCCGATCGAGCGCGACTACCGCTCCGCGATGGAACGCGAGGCCGAGAGCCCCTCGGCCTGCCGCGACGCGCTCGAGGCGCTCGTCGCGCTGCACGAAGCCTCCGCCACGCCGCCGGCCTCCCCCGCCGCCCGGCCGCAGGACGACCCGACGCTGTGGCTCGACCTCGCACGCCGGCAGATCGACAGGCTCCAGCCGCTCGCCGCCCGCGAGCAGGCCGAGGACGCGGCCCGGCTCGCCGAAATCCTCCGCCAGGCGGCCGATCTCGCCGCCGAGGCGGGCACGGCCGCCCCCGAGCGCGGTGCCGAACTCCTCGGTCGGCGCCGCGACCTGCTCCAGGGCGTGGTCGACCTCTACGCCACGCGGCCGCACGCCGCCGCCGCCGTCGCCGCCGCCCGCGAACTCCTGAACACACCATGACAGATTCGCCACACTCGCCGCGCTCCCCGCGCCGTCGGAGCCACGACGCCTTCGCCCGCGCCAAGGAGCTCATTCCCGGCGGCGTCAATTCGCCCGCCCGTGCCTTCGGCGGCGTCGGCGGCGAGCCGATCTTCTTTGCAAGCGCGCTCGGCCAGCGGCTCACCGACATCGACGGCCACGTGTATCTCGACTACATCGGCTCCTGGGGCCCGATGATCCTCGGCCACCGCCATCCGCGGGTGGTGGCGGCGATCGAGGAGGCCCTCGGCAAGGGCACGAGCTACGGCGCGCCGACCGAGGCCGAGAGCCGGCTGGCCGAACTGATCATCGCGGCCGTGCCGAGCGTCGAGAAGGTGCGGATGACAAGCAGCGGCACCGAGGCGGCCATGAGCGCCGTGCGGCTCGCCCGCGGCTTCACGGGCCGGGCGAAGATCGTGAAGTTCGCCGGCAACTACCACGGCCACTCCGACAGCCTGCTCGTGGCCGCCGGCTCGTCGGCCGCCACGCTCGGCGTGCCCGATTCGCCGGGCGTGACCGCCGGCACCGCCGCCGACACGCTCGTGCTCGAATACAACGACGCGGCGGCGCTCGAATCCCTGTTCAGGGAACAAGGGCTCGAGATCGCCGCGGTGCTCATGGAGCCGGTGGTGGGCAACATGGGGCTCGTCGTGCCGACGCGGGAGTTTCTCACCGCGGCCCGCCGGCTCACGCTCGCCCACGGGGCGCTTTTGGTCTTCGACGAGGTGATGACGGGCTTCCGGCTGGCCCTCGGCGGCGCGCAGGAGATCCTCGGCGTGACGCCCGACCTCACCACGCTCGGCAAGATCGTCGGCGGCGGCCTGCCGCTGGGCGCCTACGGCGGCCGCGCCGACGTGATGGATCATGTGCTGCCGGCGGGGAAGGTGTTCCAGGCGGGCACGCTCTCCGGCAATCCGCTCGCCGTGGCGGCCGGCACCGCCACGCTCGAGGAACTCCGCGACAATCCGCCCTATGCCAGGCTCGAGCGGCTCGGCGCCCGGCTCGAGCAGGGGTTTCGCGAGGCGGCGGCCAAGGCCGGCGTGCCGGCGTGGGTGGCCCGGGTGGGGAGCATGATGACGATGTTCTTCCAGCAGGGGCCCGCCGTCGTGCCGGTGACGGGGTGGAAGACGGCCAGCCGGTCCGACACGGCCCGCTACGCCGACTTCTTCTGGAAGATGATCGACCGCGGCATCTACCTGCCGTGCAGCCAGTACGAAACGCTCTTCTTTTCTGCGGCCCACACCGACGCCGACATCGAGGCCACGATCGCCGCGGCGGCGGAGTCGCTCGCCGCCTCCGTGTAGGTGCGGATTGGCAAGCTGCACCCCGCCGCGCGTGACGGCGTCACGTCACGTGAAAATCGACGACGAGCGGCAGGTGGTCGCTCGCCGCCTTCGCCAGGCTCGTGCGGACCACGCGGGCGTGCCGCACGTCGATCGGCCCGCGGGCGAACGCCTTGTCGAGCGCGCCGATCGCGAGCCAGGCCGGGAACGTGCGAAACCGGCTCGCCGGGCTCGTGATGTGCCGGAAGCCGCTCCGCGCCAGATCGCCCGCGAGCGAGTCGCGCCAGTCGTTGAAGTCGCCGACCACGAGCGTGGGATGCGTGTCGGCCGAGCGGAACAGCATGTGGCCGAGCAGCCGCTCCACCTGCCAGCGGCGCTCCCGCTCCGCGAGGCCGAGGTGCGTGTGCACAAGGTGCAGCGGCCCCTCCGGCGACTCGACCACCACCAGCTGGGCGCCCCGCGGCTTGCGGTTGCCGTGCCGGAGGCTGATCCGATGGCGGCTGGCCACGGGCCAGCGGGAGAGGACGAGGTTGCCGTAGGCCCCGTCGCCGACCGGGACTGTCTGGTGAAACACCGCGTGGAACCGGAAGGCGCGGGCGAGCAAGCGCGGCTGGTCGTCGAAGGCGCTGCGGCGGACGAGCCGATCGACCTCCTGCAGGCAGATGAGGTCGGGGTTCTCGGCCTCGATGCACTCCACGATCCGGCCGAGCGAGTAGCGGCGGTCGCGGCCGCCGATCCCCTTGTGGATGTTCCAGCTCAGGAGCCGCATCAAGCCCCCAGGCCGGGCCCGGCGGTGGAGATGCGGTCGAGGAGCGCGGCGATGATCTCCCGGTCGGAGGCCGGGCGGCGCGGGCTGTCGGGATGCGGCTCGTCGGTCTCGAGCAGGCCTTTCAGGTGCAATGCCTGGGCCATCGAGTGCTTGTAGGCCGGCACGGGCGGGCGGAACGCGAAGTCGCCTAGGGCCTGCAGGGCGTCGTCGAGCTCGTCGAACCGCGAGTCGCCCGCCGCCCACCAGCGGTCGCGCTGGGCGAACGCCTCGGGAGCGGCGGTCGAGAGACCGAGCAGCCAGTCGCTACCGTAGCGCACCATGTCGATCGCGAGGTCGTTGCCCGTGAACACGTGGAACTCCGGCCGCGTGCGGTCGCGCAGCGCGAGCCGCTCCCACTCCAGCCGGCGCAAAAGCGACGAGTGCTTGGCGCCGATGCAGTTGGGAATCTGCATCAGATCGCAATACGCCTCGAGCGCGAGCACGCGGCCGGAGGGCACGAAGGCGGTGCCGAGTTCGAAGCCGATGAATGTCTCGACTCGGCCTGCGAGCCGCCTGGTCCGGCCCACGACGTCGGCGTCGCTGCCGGCCGTAAGGCCGTATGATGGAAAGATGACGGGGATCGCCCCGGCGCCTGTGATCATCTCGAGCTGGCGGCCATAGGCGGCCTCGTCGAAGGCGGCGCCGGGCGCGTCGACGACGCACGCCCCGGCCACCATCTCGGCTCCCGGCCCGAGCGTGGCCCGTGCGACCTCGAGGGCCTGCCGCCTCGTGGCGTCGTCGATCAGCTGCACGTAGCCCGTGTCCATGTTGACCGCGGGCGTGATCCCGGCGGCGGCCGTGCGGGCCACGTGGGCGGCGAACGCGTCCCAGTCGATGCGGCGGTCACGAGTGAACGGCAGGAGGATCGCCGACATCCCGCGGATCGAACGCCGGGGCCGGACGAGCGTGGCAGGATCGACGGGGGTCATGGCTGCAGAGTATCGTCAGGGGTGAGAGTCATGTCCACGTTCCCGCGCATCGCCCGGTTTCGCTCCGCCGCCGAACTGCGGCGGCACCTTGATGCGCTGAGGGCGCCGATCCCGCTCGACGACGAGATCCTCTCGGAGGCCCAGGGCTCGCCGCTCGCGGCGCCCATCGACATCGGTGGCTTCACGGTTGGCAACCGGTGGTGCATCCATCCGATGGAGGGCTGGGACGCGACCGACGACGGCCGCCCGACCGAGACACTCCTGCGTCGCTGGCGGAGGTTCGGCGAAAGCGGCGCGAAACTCGTGTGGGGCGGAGAGGCCGTTGCCGTGCTCGCCGAAGGTCGGGCCAACCCGAACCAGCTGCTGGCAGGCGTCTGCGGCATCGATGGGTTCGTGGCGCTGCTTACGGTCGTCACCGCAGCCCACCGCGGTCGCCACGGCACCGTCGCCGACCTCCTGGTGGCGCTGCAGCTCACGCACTCGGGCCGATTCTCGAAGCCCACCGCCGCGGGCCGCCGCTCACGGATCGCCTATCACCATCCGATCCTCGACGCCAAGCACGGCGTCGACCCGCACGACACGTCGTGCGTGCTCTCCGACGACGACGTGGAGCGGCTCATCGACGCCTACGTCGCCGCAGCCACCATGGCCGCCGCCGCCGGCTTCCCCATGGTCGACCTCAAGGCCTGCCACGGCTATCTCGTGCACGAGTTTCTCTCGGCGCGACGTCGGCCCGGCCGCTTCGGCGGCGACTTCGACGGCCGCACGCGGCTGCTGCGCACGCTCGTCGAGCGGGTGCGGGCGGAGTGCCCGGGGCTCATCGTCGGCGTGCGGCTGTCGCTCTTCGACGCGGTGCCATGGCACAAGGTGGACGGCCACGGCGAGCCTGTGCCGTTTGCCGACTCGACTCCGTATGACTGTGGCTTCGGCGTGGATGAGCACGACCCGACGCAGATGGATTTGGCCGAGCCGATCCGGCTGCTCGCGCTCCTGCGCGACATGGGCGTGGCAGCGGTGAACCTCTCGGCCGGCAGCCCCTACACCGTGCCCCACATCCAGCGCCCGGCCGCGTTTCCGCCATCGGACGGCTATCCGCCCCCCGAGGACCCGCTCGTGGGCGTGTGGCGGCAGATCGACGCCTGCCGCCTGGCGAAGGAGGCCGTCCCGGGGCTCGTGCTCGTCGGCTCCGGCTACACGTATCTCCAGGACTACGCGGCCCACGCCGCCCAGGCGGTGGTGCGGCGGGGCTGGATCGACGCGGTGGGGCTCGGCCGGATGGTGCTCTCGTATCCCGAACTGCCCGCCGACACGCTCGCCGGCCGGCCGCTCGCCCGCGGCCTCGTCTGCCGCACGTTCAGCGACTGCACCACGGCCCCGCGCAACGGCCTGCGCAGCGGCTGCTATCCGCTCGACGCCTTCTACAAGCGGCTCGAGCCCGAGGCCACGACCATGAAGGCGGTCAAGGCCGGCGGTTGACCGCGGCGGGGGCGTCTGCAGGCTACAGTAGGGCCATGGACGACTTCGTCGCGACGGCGTGGCAGTGGTGGGTGGCGCTCTGGCCCCACCTGCTCGCGGCCGCGATCCTCGCGATCAACGTCGTGGCCAGCGCCCACGCGATCCTGCTCAAGCGCGACACCCGCTCCACGATCGGTTGGGTGGGCCTGATCTGGCTCTCGCCCGTGTTCGGGGCGATCGCCTACGCCGTGCTCGGCATCAACCGCATCCGCTCGCGGGCCAGCCGCCTGCGGGCCGGGGCGCTCACCGTGACGCACGAGCTGCGGGCGGCCGTTCCCGGGCCCGACCGCCTCGCCGCCGCGCTCGGGCCGCCCGAGGCTCCGCTGCGATCGCTGGCCACGCTCGTCGGCCAGGTGACGGAGCGGCCGCTCGTCGACGGCAACGCGATCGTGCCGCTCGCCGGGGGCGACGAGGCCTACCCGCGGATGCTCGCCGCGATCGACGCCGCCACCCGGAGCATCGGCCTCGCGTCGTACATCTTCGACAACGACCGCGCTGGAACAATCTTCGCCGAGGCGCTCGGCAGGGCGGTGCGGCGGGGCGTCGCCGTGCGCGTGCTCGTCGACGGCATCGGGTCGCGCTACACGTATCCCCCGATCACCACCGTGCTCGCCGACCAGGGCGTGCGGAACGAGCTCTTCCTCCCGACGGGCGTGCCGCTCTACTTTCCCTACGCCAACCTGCGCAACCACCGCAAGATTCTCGTGGTGGACGGCGCCGTCGGGTTCACCGGCGGGCTCAACATCCGCGACGGCTGCTGGCTCGCCCACAATCCGGCGCACCCGGTCCGCGACATGCACTTCGAGCTGCGCGGGCCGGTGGTCACGCAGCTTCTCGAGGTGTTCGTGGAGGACTGGGCGTTCGCGACGGGCGAGTCGCTCGTCGGCGATCCGACGACGGAGGGGATCGACGGCCCCTGGGCGCCCGACCCGGCCTTCGCCGGCACGGCCCTGGCCCGCGGCATCCGCTACGGCCCCGACGACCCCGAGATCGGCCGGATCAAGCTCGTGATCGTGGGGGCGCTCGCCGCCGCGCACAAGACGGTGCGGATCATGACGCCCTACTTCCTCCCCGACGACGCCGTCTGCCAGGCGCTCGACGTGGCGGCCCTCCGCGGCGTGGACGTGCACATCGTGCTGCCCGAGCAGAACAATCTCGCGCTCGTGAACTGGGCCTCCACCGCCATGCTCTGGCAGGTGCTGGGGCGGGGCTGCCGGGTGTGGATGTCGCCGCCCCCCTTCGACCACACGAAGCTCATGGCGGTGGATGGCTCGTGGGCGCTCTTCGGCAGCGGCAACTGGGACGACCGCAGCATGCGGCTCAACTTCGAGTTCAACGTCGAGACCTACGATCGCGACGTGGCCGGGGCGATCGACCGCCACATCGCCGGCGTGATCGCCCGCTCGCGGCCCAAGACGCTCGCCGAGGTCGACGCCCGCAGCCTGCCTGTCCGGCTCCGCGACGGCATCGCCCGGCTCTTTTCGCCCTATCTTTGATTCCCGTACATTACCCGTCGTGATGAGCATCGCCAACGCCACATCTCCCGCCGCCGATGCGATCGACGCCCTGCGGGCGATCGGCCGCGAGTTTCACGGGCGGTCGTGGTCGCTCGGCACGAGCAGCAACTACAGCGTGGTGCTCTCCCGCGAGCCGCTCACACTCGTGATCACGGCCAGCGGCAAGGACAAATCCGCCCTCGGCAAGGACGATTTCGTGCAGGTCGACGCCGCCGGCACCGTGCTCGACGGCACGCCGGGCCGGAAGTCGTCGGCCGAGACGCTTCTGCACTGCCTCGTCGCCGACCTCGTGCCGAGCCTCGGGGGCCTGCCGGTGGGGGCGATCCTCCATACGCATTCGGTGTGGAGCACGGTGCTCTCGCGGGCCGACCTCCCCCGTGGCTTCGTGCGGATCGAGGGCTTCGAGATGCTCAAGGGCCTCGAGGGCATCACGACGCACGACACCCGCGAGGACGTGCCGATCTTCGCCAACAGCCAGGACATGGCGGAACTGTCGGGTCGGATCCGCGCCCGGTTCGAGCGGCTCGACTGGAGCGACCGGCGCCCGCCCCCCGTGCACGGCTTCCTGCTCGCCGGCCACGGCCTCTACACCTGGGGCCGCGACGTCGCCGAGGCCCGGCGGCACATCGAGATCCACGAGTTTCTCTTCGAGGTGTTGGCCCGGAGCCGCACGCTCGCCGTCGCCCCCCCGACCTGATGTTCACGTCCTGACCAGCCCTGCCCCGAGGAGCCGTTCCATGGCGATCGTCACCGTCCCTTCCGCCCAACGCCGGATCACCGACCCGGCCGAGATCAAGGCATTTCTCGCCGACCACGGCATCGACTACGGCGTCTGGCCGCTCGCGGACCGCGTCGACCCGGCGGCGCCGGCCGAGACGATCCTCGCGGCCTACGCCCCCGAGATCGACGAGCTCAAGCGGCGCGGCGGCTTCGTCACGGCCGACGTCGTCGACGTCTATCCCGACACGCCGAACCTCGACGCGATGCTCGCCAAGTTCAACAAGGAACACACGCACACCGAGGACGAGGTGCGGTTCATCCTCCAGGGCAGGGGGGTGTTTCACATCAATCCGGGCGACAGGCCCGTGTTCGCGATCGAGGTCTGGGCCGGCGACATGATCAGCGTGCCGCTCGGCACACGGCACTGGTTCGACCTGTGCACCGACCGGCGGATCCGCGCGATCCGGCTGTTCCAGGACATGAGCGGCTGGACGCCGCACTACCTCGACGACGGCGTGCACGCCGGCTACGAGCCGCTCTGCTTCGGCCCGGCCTGGCTGGCCCCCGCGGCCCGCGTCGCGAGGATCGCCACGTGATCCTCTTCGACGGCCGCGGCATCCTCCTCGACGTCGAGGGCACGACGTCGTCGATCTCGTTCGTCTATGACGTGCTCTTCGAGTTCGCGAAGGAGCACGTGGGCGGCTTCCTCGCGAGATGTGCCGGCGACGAGCTCGTGGGCGGCCTGGCCGCCGCGCTCGCTTCCGACGCGGGCCTGCCTCCGGACGCCGGCCCCGAGCGGATCGCCGGCGCGGCGGTCGACCTCATGAACCGCGACGTGAAGAGCACGCCGCTCAAGGCCCTGCAGGGGCTCATCTGGCGGAGCGGGTTCGAGTCGGGGGTGCTCGTGTCGCACGTCTTCGACGACGTGCCGCCGGCCCTCGAGCGCTGGGCCACGTCGGGCCTCGACGTGCGGATCTATTCGTCGGGCTCGATCGAGGCCCAGAAGCTGTTCTTCGGCAACACCGCCGCCGGCGACCTCCTGCCCCATCTCCGCGGCCACTACGACACGACCACGGGCCCCAAGCGGGAGGCGTCGAGCTACGCGAAAATCGCCGCCGACATGGGGCTCGAGCCGCGTCAGATCCTGTTCGTGAGCGACGTCGGCGCGGAGCTCGACGCGGCTCGCGCGGCGGGGATGGCCACGGCGCTTGCCGTGCGGCCCGGCAACCGCGAGCCGGGGGGACTGTTCGCGCACGAACCGATCGAGACGTTCAACGAGATCGTCGTCTGAATCCGATACCGTTTCTGCCCGCGGACATGGACCCAGCCCGCATGACCGACTCCCGCGTCTCCTGTGCCGTCGGCGCGTCGACGGACGCCGACCTCGAGGCCGCGCTCGGCTCCGCCTCGGCCGCGGCCCACGCCGGGCTCGGCGGGCCCGCCGACCTGGCCGTGGCGTTCGTGGCGGGGGGCTTCGACGCGCCGCTCCGGCCGGCCCTCGAGGGCCTTTCCGACGCCCTCGGCGTGCCGCACGTGATCGCCGCCACGGCCGAGGGGGTGATCGCCGACGACCGCGAGCACGAGGCGGGGCCGGCGGTGGTCGTGTGGCTCGCGCGGCTGCCGAACGCCACGATCGTGCCGCTGTCGCTCGAGGAGGCGCAGTCGGTCGACGGTGGGGCGTTCCTCGGCTGGCCGGAGGCGCTCGAAGGGGAGTGGCCGGCGGACGCCACGCTCCTGCTGCTCGCCGACCCGTTTTCGTTCAACGTCGACCGGCTGATGCGGCGGCTCGAGGAGGACCACCCCGGCGTGCCGGTGCTGGGCGGGTTCGCCAGCGGCGGCACCCGGCCGGGCGACAACACGCTCGTGGCCGGGCCGGCGTCGTACGACGCCGGGGCGGTGGGCGTGGTGATCGGCGGCGCGCCGATCCGCCCGATCGTGTCGCAGGGCTGTCGGCCGATCGGGCCGCCGCTGGTGGTGACGAAGGCGGAGGAAAACCTGATCGTGGAGCTCGGCGGCCGCCCAGCGCTGGCCCGGCTCCGCGAAATCTACGGCGACCTCGACGCGGCCACGCAGCAGCTCGTGCGGACCTCGCTGCACGTGGGCCGCGCGGCCAGCGAGTACCAGGACCACCGACAGCCGGGGAATTTTCTCGTGCGGAACGTCGTCGGCGCCGATCCCGAAATGGGCGTGCTGGCGATCGGCGACGCGGTGCGCACCGGCCAGACGATGCAGTTTCACGTGCGCGACGCCGAGTCGGCCCACGACGATCTGGCGGCGCTGCTCGCGGCGCGGGACGGGATGACGCCGGCCGGCGCGCTCCTCTTCACGTGCAACGGCCGCGGCACCCGGCTCTTCGGCGCACCGCACCACGACGCGGCCTGCCTGCGCGACGTGCTCGGCCCGCTGCCGTCGGCGGGATTTTTCGCCCAGGGCGAGTTCGGGCCGATCGGCCGGCGGAACTGCATCCACGGGTTCACCGCGAGCATCGCGCTCTTCGAGCAGCGGTGAGCGCCGTCGCCACACCGCAGATTGCCAATCTGCGGCTACAACGTGGGGGCGACCGCGGTTTTACGCGTCCCGCTTCTCGTAGGTGCTCGTAGGTGCAGATCGTTGATCTGCACCCAGGTTTGGCGTTGCCTCGCCGCGGCCGGGGGCCTACCCTCCTGCCGACGGCTTCCGGAGGCTCCCCCGATGCTCTCGCTCAAACCCGCGCTCCTCGCCCTGGGCCCGCTCCTGCTCGCCGCGGGGTGCGCCCACGACCGGGCCCACACGTATGCCTACGCGCCGCCCTATGCGCCGCCTGTCTACCCGCAGGCCGTCGGGGCCGTCCAGCCGGTGTCCTACGCCGCCCCGGTGGCCGGCGCGGCCGTCGTCGGGGCTCCCGTCGTGCCCGCCGGCGCGGCCATGCCCGGGCCGGCCGGGCCCTGCCAGCAGCCGTGCGCGGAGGTGCCCGCGGCGGCCCCCGCGGGCGTGGTCGGGGGCGGCCAGACGCCGCCCTGCCCGCCGGGCCCGTGAGCGCGGCTGCCGGCCGCCGATCGGAGGCCGTAGACTGGCGACCTGCGGACTGCAGACGTGAGGCCCGTGCGGGTGCCGGAGTGACGGAGCGAGGCGAGCCTGTTTCGACCGCCGGCGCGCGCATGCCCGACCAGCTCGCGGCGCTCGCCCGCGCCTTCGGCGTGGCCACGGAGTATCGCGACCAGGCCGGCGTGCTCTGGCCCGTGGGGCGGGCCACGCTCGAACGCGTGCTCGCCGCGCTCCACGTCGACGCCCGCACGCCGGCCGGCCGGGCCGCGGCGTGGGACCGCGTCCGCTGCGGGCCGTGGCGCCGGCTGCTGCCTCCGGTGGTCGTCGTGCGGCAGGGGCATGCGCGGCAGGTGATGGCCCACGGGCCGGCCGACGCCACGATCGAGGCCTGGGCCGAGTTCGAGACGGGCGGCAGCCTGCCGCTGGCCGAGGTGGCGAACCCCGCGGGAGCCCGCACGATCGACGGCGTGCGGACGCGCCGCCGGGCGTTCGCCCTGCCCCCCGACCTGCCGCTCGGCTGGCACGCGATCCGGGCCGAGTGCCGCGCGGGTGCCGGCGGGGCGACGAAGGCCACGGGCGTGCTCGTGGTCGCGCCCGAGCGGTTCGACATGCCGGCGGGCATGCCCGCCGGACGCACCTGGGGCCTGATGGCCCAGCTCTACGCCACGCGGTCGCGGGCCTCGTGGGGCGTGGGCGACCTCCACGACCTGGCTCTGCTCGTGGAGTGGGGCGGCCGTGAAGGGGCCGGGTTCGTGCTCGTCAATCCGATGCACGCCGCCGAGGTGGCCCCGCCGATGGCGCCGTCGCCCTATCTGCCGGCGACCCGCCGGTTTTTCAACCCGCTCTACCTGCACGTCGAAGACCTGCCCGAGTATGCCCTGCTCGATGCCGCCGACCGCCTGCGCATCGACCGCCTCGCCGCGCCGCTCCAGGCCCGCAACGCCTCCCCCGACCTGCTCGACCGCGACGCCGCCTGGCTCGCCAAGAAGGAGGCGCTCGAGATCGTCCTCCGGGCGCCGCTCGGGCCGGCGCGGCAGAAGGCGTTCGACGCGTTCCGGCGGCGCGAGGGGGAGGGGCTCGAACTCTTCGCCACATGGTGCGCGTTCGCCGAGGCGTGGGGCCTCTCCACCGCCCGCTGGCCGGAGGGAGTGCGGCATCACGACGGCCCGGCGGTGGCGGAGGAGCGGCGCCGGCTCGCCGACCGGATCCTGTTTTTCGCGAAGCTGCAGTGGCTCCTCGACGAGCAGCTCTCGGCCGTGCAGGCCCGGGCCCGCGCCGCCGGCATGACGGCGGGCATCGTGCACGACCTCGCCGTGGGCGTGCATCCCGAGGGGGCCGACGCCTGGGCCCTGCAGGACGTGCTCGCCCGCGACGTCTCCGTGGGCGCGCCCCCCGACATGTACAACCAGCTCGGGCAGGACTGGTCGCAGCCCCCGTGGCGGCCCGACGCACTCGAGGCGGCCGCCTACGTGCCCTACCGCGACATGCTCCGGACGATCCTCCGGCACTCTGGTGGGATCCGCATCGACCACGCCCTCGGCCTCTTCCGGCTGTGGTGGATTCCGCGCGGCCTGGGGGCGGCCCACGGCACGTTCGTGCGCTACGACCACGAGGCGCTCCTGGGCATCCTCGCCCTCGAGGCCCGGCGGGCCGGGGCGTTCGTCGTGGGCGAGGACCTGGGCACGATGGACGGCTGGATCCGCCACGCGCTCGAAGACCGCGGGCTCACCGGCACGTCGATCCTGTGGTTCGAGGGGGGGCCCGACGGCCGGCCGCTGCCGCCGGAGCAGTGGCGTGGGAACTGTCTCGGCACGGTCACCGTCCACGACATCCCGCCCACGGCCGGCTTCATCGCCGGCGAGCACGTGCGCCTGCGGCACGACCTCGGCCTGCTCGCCACCGACGTCGACGCCGAATGGGCCGCCCACCGTCGCTGGCTCGCCGCCTGGATCGAGCTCCTGCGCGAGCGCGGCCTGCTCGGCGCGACCGCGATCGACCCGGCCGCCGATCCGCAGCCCGTCGTCGAGGCGCTCCACCGGCTGCTCGCCGCCACCCCCTGCCGGCTCGTGGCCGTGGCCGTGCCGGACCTCGTCGGCGACCACCGCGCCCAAAACCAGCCCGGCACCGACCAGGAGTATCCCAACTGGCGGGTGCCCACCTGCACGGCCGACGGCACGCCGCTTCTGATCGAAACCCTCGCCGGCGACCCGCGCTGCCGCCGCCTCCTCGACGCGGTGAGGGGCGGGGCGGCCCCGTGAAGCGGCCCGTGCACGCGGGGCCCGCGACCGCTCAGCGGGCGGCGAACGATTCCTCGAACTCCCGCACATGCCGGCAGACGTACTTCGCCGCGATGCGCCGCGCGGTCTCGAGCAAGCGGTCGCGGACGTCGTCGGGCTCGAACACCTCGACGTGCTCGCCGAGGGCGAGGAGCTGGGGGAGCATCTCGTCGTCCCACGCCCGGTCGATCGCGAGCACGATCCCGTCGGCGTCCTGGTCCACGATCCGCTGTGTCGGATGAAACGGTTTTTCCCGGGCCCAGCGGGCCCGGGCGGCGTCGATCCGGATCCGGTAGGACCGCGGCTCGTCCGGTGAACGAAACAGCGTGATGCTGTCGGCGAGCAGCGTCTCGACGGACACGCCGCGCCGCTCGAAGGTGCGGGTCGACGGCCGGGCGTCGAGCACGCGGTCGAGCTTGTAGAAGCGGATCGCGTCGTCTCCGGTGCCGCCCCGGTGGCCCTTCGCGGGCGCGCGGTGGCCCGCGATGTAGACGCTGCCGTCGTAGACCACGAGCGCTTCGGGCCGGATCACCACGCGCTTGGGGCTCTCGTCGGCGAGGCCCTGGTAGCGGAGGGCCAGCTCGAGCGAGCCGAGGATCGCGCGGTTGATGGCGGTGAGCATCCGCGGGCCGTACTTGGCGGCGGGACGCCGCGGGTGGACGACGAGCCCCTCCTTGTGCCCGGCCGCGTAGTCGAGCAGCTGCGGCGTGGCCACCCCCTCCACCTTCGCGAGGAGCTGCGCGATGCCGCGCCAGTAGAACGTGCCGGCGAGCGGCGCCAGGAACTCCCGGGCCACCACGAGCGAGAGGAGCTCGGGCAGCGACACGGCCGGCGACGACAGCTCCCCCTTGCCCCGCCCCGGCACGATCGACCACGCCTGGACCGTCGTGCCGCGCGGCGTGCGCTGCTTCGACCGCCGCAGGGCGTAGCCGAACTTGGCGAGGAAGTCGACGTCGCGCCGGATGCTCTTGTCGGACATCTCGTCGATCACGCCGCGGTCGCGGAGCCCCTGCTTGAGCTCCGCGATCGAGAGCGGCCGCCGGGCGCCGAAGAGCATGTCGACGAGGTGGAAGACCCGCAGGAGTTGCTCGTGGCGGCTGATCGAGTCCATGCGTCGGTGCCCCGTGGATCGCCGGAACGGCCGGTAGTTTATCCGAGGCCCTCCGGCTCCACACCGAATTGACCGGCGTGGCCGAGCGGCTGGCCGCGGCCGAGGAACGCTGGCTCGCGCTGCAGGAGGGCCT
>RGVT01000002.1 GCA_010027105.1 Planctomycetia bacterium | reverse complement strand
GCCGGCTCCTGTTCGACTTGCGCCGGGAGTTTTCCAGCCCATGACGCCCGACACCGCGACCGAGATGACGGCGCCCGCCGACCGGGGGCCGGGTTTCGACGACGCCGCGTTCGACGCCCTTGTCGCCGACCTCGCCGCATGGAGTGGCTCGCTGACCGAGTGGCCGCCCGCACGGCGCGTGCGCTCCGCGTGGGAGCAGGTGGAGCCACGGCTCGACCGGGCTCGCCGGGAGCTCGCGCGGGTGCTCGTGGTCGGCGTGATCGGCGGCACGGGCACGGGCAAGAGCACGCTCGTCAACGCGTTGGCCGGTGGCACCGTCACCGCCGCTGGCGACGTGGCCCGGCCCACCACCACGAATCCCGTCGTCGTCGTCGCGACAGACGTCGACTGCTCGTGGCTCCCGCTCGAGCGGATGCAGGCCCGCGTCGTGCGCAGCGACTCCCCAGCCGTGGCCAACATCGTGCTCGTCGACTGCCCCGACCCCGACACGCAGGCGGACCATGCCCCGTCCGCCGACGCCCTGCCGCGGCCCAGCGACACGAACCACAACCGCGATTTGCTGGAGGCCGTCGTGCCCGCGTGCGACGTGCTTCTGCTCGTCGCGACGGCACAGAAGTATCGGTCGTGGATCGTGGCCCGGGAGCTGGCCGCCTTCGCCCCGGGCCGGCCGCTGTTCTTCGTGCAGACGCATGCCGCGCGCGATCCCGACATCCGGGCCGACTGGAGGCGCGAACTCGAGGCGCAGGGCTTCGATGTGCCGCGGATCTTCAGGCTCGATGCGGTCGAGGCGGCCCGCCGCAGCGCGGCCGGCCTCGAGCCCGAGCCGGGGTTTCATGCATTGGTGACGGCGATCGACGAGGAGCTCGTCGGCCGTGCCGCCCGCCGCGTGCGACGCACGGGGGCTGTCGACCTGGCCGACCACTTCATGCAGCAGGCTCGGCGCGAACTCGATCCCGTGCGCGATCCAGTCGCCGAGCTTGCGGCGGGCGTCGCCCGCGAGCGGGGCCGGCTGGAGAAACTCCTCGCGACGGCCGTCGAGACCCGTCTGCGTGCGAGCCGGTCGGCCTGGCAGCGGCTGATCACCGACGAGCTCGTCGATCGCTGGCACGGCGGCCCGTTTGCGATGTTTCTGCACGTCGTCGCGGGCGTGGCCTCGTTCTGGCCGCGGCTGAAGTCGGCGGGCGGCGGACTCATCGGACGACTGCTCGCCGGGCAGTCGCCGCCGACATCCGCCGGCACGTGGCAGACGGTGGAGGAGCTCGGGCTCGGCGAAGCGGATGTCGAGCAGTCGCGCAGCATACTCGTGGGCCTCGCCGCACGAGCACGGCTGGGAGCACCGTTCGTCGGCCGAGCGCGGCTCGACGAATCCCAGGTGCGCTCGTCGGTCGGGACGCTGCTCGAACGCACGGCGGCGTGGCTCGCGGCGGGGATCGACGCGATCGTAGCCGGCCGCCGGAGCCGGCTGGAGAGCCCGACGCTGCGCGTGGTGTGCGAAATCCTCTTTTCCGGCCTGCTCGCGGCAGTGCTCGTGCGGGCCGGCTGGAACTTTTTCTACGGAAGGCTCTGGTCGGGCCGGCCCGTGGAGGGGCTCGCCTTCCTCGAAGAGGCACTCGTGTGGGTGATCCTCTTCGGGCTCTTCCTGCGCTGGCTCGTGTTCGCCCGGCTGCGGATGGGACTCGAAGGCGACGTCGCGGCGCTCGTCGCTCGGCTGCCGAAGGCGCGGCTCGTCGACCCCTTGCTCGCCGACTTCGCCGACGCCGCGGACCAGGCCGGGCGATTCGTCATGCAGGGTGAGGAACTGGCCCGCGAGGCGGCGGCGATCCGGGCGGGATTGGCCGATCCGGCGGCGGGGCTTGGCCGACTCCGTGGCACGCCCGCATCATGAGCGGGATGAAGCCGAGGAGGCGGAAGACGCTCGGCCGGCTTGTCGCGACAGCGGCGGTCGCCATCCTGCTCGGACCGGCATCGGCGGCCGAACTCGACGCCGTCGTGGCGCGCGGGGAGCTCGTCTGGGCCGCCGACCAGGAGGGGGGCGGGCCGCACGTGTTCCTCGATCCCGATGCGCCCGGCCGGCTCACGGGCTTCGAGGTCGAACTCGCCGAATTGCTCGCGGCGGAGCTGGGGGTGAAGGCCCGTTTCCAGCAGGGGCAGTGGGACCGCTTGCCGCTGCTCCTCGGCCGCTCCGTCGACTGCGTGATCAACGGGGTCGAACTGTTGCCGGAGCGGCAGCGCGACTACCACTGCTCGCGTCCCTACTACGCCTACGGACTGCAGCTCATCGCGCGGCGCGAGAGCCCGCTCGACACGGTCGAGAAACTCGCCAACAGCGGACCTGCGGGGCGCTGGCGCGTGGGCGTGCTCACCGGTTCGGCCGCCGAGATATTCCTCCGCTCGCGGCCCGAACTCGCCGTCGACGTGATCGGCTACGACGGCACCATCGACTCGTTGGAACAGGTGCAGAGCCGCGTGCTCGACGCCGCCCTCATGGACGACTGCATCTTCAATTTTTACGCCGACCGCTTCGCCGCGCTGCGGGCCGTGGGGCGGCCGTTGGGCGGCGGGTATTACACCGTGCTCACCGCCCGCGACACCCCGCGGCTCTCGGCCGCGATCGACGAGGGGCTCGGAAAGCTCATCGCCGACGGCCGCCTGAAGTCGCTCTACGACCGCTGGGATCTGGCAGGCCGGCAGCAGATCCTCGCCCTTCGCGACGCTGCGGAGATCCCCACGGCCGGCCGCCGCACCGTCGGGCGGCTCGTGGTCGAGACGCTGCCGATGCTTCTTTCGGCCGCCGGCATGACGGTGCTGCTCGCCTGCCTGGCGTTTCCGCTGGCCGTCGCGCTGGGGCTGGGCATCGCGGTAGGCAGGCTCTACGGCCCCCCGTGGCTGCGGCCCGCGATCACCGCTTTCGTCGAGGTGGTGCGCGGCACGCCGCTGATGCTGCAGTTGTACGCGATCTTCTTCCTCCTGCCGAAGGTGGGCCTCGCGCTGCCCGCACTGGTGGCGGCGGTCGCGGGCCTCGCTCTCAACTACTCGGCCTACGAATCGGAGATCTACCGTGCGGGGTTCAAGGCGGTGCCGACCGGGCAATTCGAAGCGGCGCTCGCCCTCGGCATGACCAAGTGGCAGGCACTCCGCCACGTGATCGTGCCGCAGGCCGTGCGGCTCGTGATGCCGCCCGTGACCAACGACTTCATCGCGATGTTCAAGGACACGAGCGTCTGTTCCGTGATCACCGTCGTCGAACTGACGAAGCGGTACAGCGTGCTCGCGCTCTCGACCGGCCGGATCGTGGAGTTGGCGGTGGTGACCGCGATTCTCTACCTGGCCATGAGCTGGCCGCTCGCGCTCCTGTCGCGGAGGTTCGAGGCCCGGCAGGAGAAGACGCCATGATCGGTGTCGAGGGGCTCGCGAAGGCCCGCGGCGATGTCCCGGTGCTCGTCGACGTGAGCCTGCGGGCTCGCGAGGGGGAAGTGATGGCGATCGTCGGCCCCTCGGGGGGCGGCAAGAGCACGCTGCTCCGCTGCCTGAACGGACTCGAAGTCTTCGACGCGGGCGCGGTGGAGATCGCGGCGCACCGCATGCGGCCCGGGCCGCATCCGCCGCGGCTGCTGGAGGCCGTGAGGCGGGACGTGGGCATGGTATTCCAGCAGTTCAACCTGTTCCCGCATCTCACGGTGCTGGAAAACGTCTCCCTGGGGCCGCGCGTGGTGGCGCGGCTGCCGGTGGCGGAGGCCCGCGCCCGTGCCCTCGCGCAGCTCGATCGCGTGGGCCTCGCCGCATTCGCCGCGTCCCGCCCGGCGACGCTCTCGGGCGGCCAGCAGCAGCGGGTGGCGATCGCCCGGGCGCTGGCGCTCGCGCCGCGCGTGATGCTCTTCGACGAGCCGACCAGTGCCCTCGACCCGGCGATGTCGGCGGAGGTCATGGAGACGATCGTGGCGCTCGCCCGCGCCGGGCAGACGATGGTGGTGGTGACGCACGACCACGCCTTCGCCCGCCGCGCCGCCACGCAGGTGGTCGAACTGGTCGCCGGCCGCATCACCCGCACGGGCCCGCCTGCGGACATCCTCGGCCCGTAGGACGGGCGTCCCACTTGCCATGCGTCTTTCGCGGGCAGGGCAGCAGTTAACCACCCGCATTCGGAGCCGGCGGTAGGCATGCTCGACTCCGGTCGTGTTGAGAGTACAGGACTCGTGGGTTTTGCTCAGGCGCCCATAGTCCTCAACGACTCCCTTCGTCTGCGCGTGCCCACCGACCGACTCCGCCGAAAGTGCGTATGTGACCAGCGCAGGCATGGATGCCGGAGCGCAGGCACATCCGAGTGAGTGGAGGCCCAGGAGGGCCGCAGCGAACGTCCGGCGAGACGGTACGGGGCAGCCCCTCGCCGGCGCCCGGCGTATTCCGCTGGCTCCGAATGCGGGTGGTTCTCAGGAGCCCGAACGCCCGGCGGAAGTTGGCAAGCGGGACGCTTGCCCCATATGGCGTCGGGCGCGGTGACGGATGGCTGCGACGCGAGTGTTTTGTGTGTCTATGAAATGACTCCGCCCGGGGGTTTCCCCCCGGGCGGAGCTCACTGGCCGAAGTCGGGCAACGGATCTACCGTCTCGACCGATTGAAAACCTTACTTCGTGGCAACCGTCCGGCTCACCGCGACGACCTTGCCGGTCGTCTTCTTGGCAGCCGACGCATCGGGCGTCGGGGCCGCCGGAGCCGCAACCGGAGCGGCGACCGCACCGCAAGCCGGCTCGCAGCAGCCGTTGCCGGCCGAGCAGTCGGGCTCGCCGCAGCAGCTGTCGCAGCACGACCGGTGATGGCGCTTCTTCGCGTTGTGGATCGCGCGAAGGAGGTCAGCAATCGGCGTGCACTTCTTCCGGGTCCCGCAGCACGAAGCCGCACCGCAGCTCGGCTCGCAGCAGCCGTTGCCGGCACCGCAAGCGGGCTCCGCACAGCCGTTGCCAGCGCCGCAAGCCGGTTCCGCACAGCCGTTGCCGGCTCCGCAGGCGGGCTCCGCACCGCAGTCGGGCTCACCGCAGCAGCTGTCGCAGCAGCCGTGGTGCTTCCGCTTGCACTTCTCGAACAGGCCCTTCAGGCCACCGAACAGGTCGTGCGATGCCGGCAACGGCTGCTGCGAGCCGGGCTGCGGTGCGGCCTCGTGCTGCGGCGTCCGGAAGAAGTGCACCCCGATCGCGGACCTTCTCGCTGCCATCCGCAGCGCGAAGAGCCGCCTGCACCACCACCGGTCGTGCTGCGACAGCTGCTGCGACGAGCCGGACTGCTCGGCCGGCAACGGCTGCTGCGAGCCGGCCTGCGGTGCCGATCCGGCCTGCGGTGCGGCTGCCGCTCCGGTCGCCGCCCCGGCTCCGACGCCCGATGCGTCGGCTGCCAAGAAGACGACCGGCAAGGTCGTCGCGGTGAGCCGGACGGTGTCGGCGAAGTAAGGAGATAATCGGTCGAAACGGAAGGTTCCGTTGCCCGACTTCGGCCAGTGAGCTCCGCCCGGGGGAAACCCCGGGCGGAGTTTTTTTGTGCCCGGGTGAAGCCGCGAATTCGGCGGCGAGGGTTTCGTGGAGCCGGGTTGGGCCAGTGGGGCATGACAGGCTGAAGCCTGTCCCACATTGGGGGGCATGACAGGCTGAAGCCTGTCCCACATTGGGGGGCATGACAGGCTGAAGCCTGTCCTACGTCGGGCTCGCCAGCACGGCGGCGGGGGGGCCGACGCGGGTGATGCGGCCGGCGACGAGTTCCACGACCCGCGTCGCGGCCCGGCGGGCGAAGGCGTGGTCGTGCGTCACCACGACCATCGTCTGGCCACCGCCGGCGAGCGCCACGATCGTCTCCATCACCTCCGCCGCCATCGCCGGGTCGAGGGCGCTGGTGGGCTCGTCGAAGAGGATCACCCGCGGGGCCAGCGCGAGCGCGCGGGCGATCGCCACCCGCTGCTGCTGGCCGCCGGAGAGCGTCGCCGGCCGGGCCGCCGCGAAGGCCGCCAGGCCCACGCGGTCGAGCTGTGCCAGGGCGCGTCTGCGGGCCTCATCCGCCGGCACCCGGGCCACGACGCGCGGCCCGAGCGCCACGTTCTCGAGCACGGTGAGGTGCGGGAAGAGGTTGAACTGCTGGAACACCATGCCGACGTCGCGCCGCACGGCCTCGAGCAGGCGGGGCGGATGCGGGCCCGGCCGCATCCGGTGGGCGGCGATCTCGACCTCGCCGGAGTCGAAGGTCTCCAGGCCGTTGAGGCAGCGCAGCAGCGTGCTCTTGCCGCCGCCCGAGGGCCCGACGATCGCCGTCACCTCCCCCTCCCCGGCCCGCAGGGTCACGTCGGCGAGCACGGCCGCGCCGTTCCGCGCCTTCGAGAGCCCGGTGATGGCGATCATGCCCTCCGCTCCTGCCGGCTCTCGAAGCGGCGCGAGAGGAGCGAGAGCGGCCAGCTCATCGCCAGGTAGAGCAGCGCGGTCACGACGGCCAGCTCCACGATCCGCCCGGTGGAGAGCGCGAGCACGCTGTAGCGCTTCGTGAGCTCGATCACGGTGATCGCCGAGCACACGCTCGTGTCCTTGAAGAGCGCGATGAAGTCGTTGGTGACCGGCGGCATCACGATCCGCACCGCCTGCGGCACGATCACGTGCCGCAGCGCCTGCCACTTCGTCATCCCCAGCGCGAGCGCCGCCTCCAGCTGCCCGGGCGGCACCGCCTTGAGCCCCGCGCGGTAGATCTCCGACTCGTACGCCGAGTAGTTGACCGCCAGGCCCGCCACCGCCGCCACCAGGGCGGGCAGCGCCAGGCCCACCTTCGGCAGGAGGAAGAAGATCGCGTAGAGCTGCAGCATGAGCGGCGTGCCGCGAACGATCTCGACGTAGGCCGCGAGCGCGGGGCGCAGCCACGCTGGTCCGTACAGCCTTCCCACGGCGATCCCGAGGCCCGCACCGATCGCCACCGGAAACGAGAGGCAGGCGAGGAGCACCGTCATGGCGGCCGCCGAGAGGAGCAGCGGGAGCGTGTCGACGGCGAGCTGGCGGAGCGTGCGGGGGCTGGCCGGGGGAATCTCGGCGGCGTCACGCAGCGCGAGGATCTGCTGCCTGCCGGCCAGGTCCCAGCGGTCGTAGAGCCTCTTCAGGCGGCCGTCGGCGATGATCCGGCCGAGCGCCTCGTCGAGGGCCGCCGCCAGCCGGGGCGTGCCCTGGGAGGTGAGCAGGGTGTAGTAGCCGCCGCCGAACGGCCGGCCCACGGCCCGCAGGCCGGCGAAGCGGTCGGCGTAGAAGTTGAAGATGCAGTCGTCCATCAGGGCGGCGTCGAGAACGCCGCTCCTCACCTGCTCCAGGGAGTCGATCGTGCCGTCGTAGCCGATCACGTCGACCTCCAGCTCCGGCCGCGACCGCAGGCTCGCCTCGGCCGCGGATCCCGTGAGCACGCCCACCCGCCAGCGGCCGCTCGGCCCGTGCCGCGCGAGATCCTCGACCTCGTCGAGCGGGCCGTCACGCCGCCCGATCAGCTGCAGGCCGTAGGCGAAGTAGGGGCGCGAGCAGTGGTAGTCGCGCCGCCGCTGGGGCGTGAGCTCGATGCCGTTGAGCACACAGTCGACCGTGTGATCGAGGAGCAGCGGCAGCCGGTCCCATTGCCCCTGCTGAAACCGCGCCTTGACGCCGAGCTCGGCGGCGATCAGGTCGGCCAGATCGACCTCGAAGCCGGTGAGCCGGCCGGGCGCGGCGGGATCGGGGAACACGTGCGGCCCGCCCCCCTCCTGGTCGGCCGCCCACACGAGTTCGCCGCGGGCGACCACGGCGTCGAGTTCCGCCGCGGCGCACGGGAGCGCGAGCCAGGCGCAGCAGGCGGCGAGCAGCGGATGGACCGCGGGCCGGACGGTCATCGGGGGGCGGGCTCCTCCGCGCGGGCGTCGGCCCGCAGTCGGCCGAGCCCCGTGGCGGGGTCGGCGAGACCCGCGCGGATCTCCGCGGCACCGGTCCGTCCCCTCGGCCGCCGCCGCGAAGTCGGCGAGCAGCGGATCGGCCAGCCGGGCCTTCGGCAGCCGGGCGACCAGGGCCGCGATGTCCCCCTCGAGGCCCGTCCGCAGCCGCGCGAACACGAGCCAGCGCAGCAGGAGCCCGAACAGGATCACCCACACGAGCGCCTCCTCGAGGAACGCGAGCCCCTCGACGGGCCGGCCCGCCCACAGCCGGCCGTAGAAGAAGTTCCAGCCGGCCCGCACGAGCACCGCGGCGAGCAGCCCCGAGAAGAGCGTCTCGCACACGATCCGCAGCGCCGGGCTGTCGAGCCGGCCGCGGCGCCCGGCGACGATGGCGTCGATGCCGGAGGCGAGCCACGCGGCAGACCGCTCCAAAACCGCCCCCACCGTCGACCGCACCTGCGCTTCGTCGAGCCGCGCGCGGCCGACGAGCGGCGGGCCGAGGCGGGCCCGCGCCGCGAGCCCCACGAGGATGCTCCGCGACTGCTCCACGTCGGCCTCGCCGAGACCGAGTTCCTCGACCGTCTGCCACGTGCCGTCGCCGGCCGTCGCCACGGCCTGCCCCGCGAGCAGCCGCCCGATGAGGCCGCCCCCCGCCGCCCGGATCCGCGGCCAGAACGACGCCACGCCGGCGACGACGTGGAGAAACATGGCGAACGGGCCGCCGTGCCAGCGATCGACGAGCTCGTCGGCGATCAGCCGCTGCCACGCGCTGCGGCCCGCCCGCAGCCGGGCCTCGACGGCCCTCGCGAGCAGCTCCTCGAGCCGGGCCCGCTCACGGGCCACGCCCGCGGCGAGGTCGGCCACCGCGCCGCGCAGCGGCTCGAGTTCGTGGAGGCACCGCCGCGAAAAATGCCCTGCCAGGTCGACGGCCCCGGTCCGGCGCACCCGGCGGGCCGCGCGGCCGACGAGCTCCGCGTCGAGCGCGGTGAGAAGTTCGCGGAACCCCGGCTCCGGCTCGAGGCCCGCCGCGGCCCGCCGCGCCGCCTCGGCCCCGTCGAGGCGGAAGATGCGCGGCACGTCGAAACCCTGCCCCTCGAGTTCGCGCCGCCAGTCGGCCCGGATGTCGGGATCGCGGCCGGCGTGCGTCTGCACGAAGAACAGTGGCCGGCCGGGCGCGAAGGCGGCCACCTCCCGGGCCACGATCCAGGAACGGTATTTCTGGGCCGTCGCCACGAGCAGGAGCACGTCGCAGGCGGGGATCACGGCCTCGAGCAGGTCCCGGTTGCGGTTGTCGTCGCTCGGCCGCGCGTGACCGGCGGACGGCGCCTGGTCGGGCTGCGTGTCGGGATCGGGGCAGTCGACGAGCACGACGTTGGCCACGGCCGGGGCGTCGCTCCGCACCACGCGGGCCTGCATCCGCTCGAGCGGCAGCCACGAGCAGTCGACGGCCGACGAGGCCACGACGACCGGTCGCGTGGTCGTGGGCCGGGCGACGTCGCCCGCCTCGGTGACGGCGCCGCCGGCGAGGGCGTTGACGAGCGTGCTCTTGCCGGTGCCGGTGCCGCCGACGACGCCCACCACCAACACCCGCGTGAGTTCGCGCCGGGCCCGGTCGAGCCGCGGCGCGACCTCGTTCCACGCGGCGTGCACGCGGTCGGCCGGCGGCCAGTGCGGCAGCGATCCGCTCCAGGCTGCCAGGTCGGCCACGAGGGCGTCGAAGGCGGCCTCGTCGAAGCCCGCGTCGGGGCGGGGCGGCTCGGGATCGGCGGCTGCGGTCGTCATGGCCCGGCGAACTCCCGTCGCAAGTCGTGCAGGAGCCGCCGCGCCTCCGCCACCTCGGGCCTGGCGGCGGCCGCCGCGAGGCGGTCGATCTCCTCGACGCGGTCGCCGAGGACGACGTCGTGGAGCGTCTCGGCGAGCACGCGGCCGCGCTCGGCCGACCAGCCGGCGAACAGCCGCTCGAGCAGCGGCCTGAGCCCCGCCATCGTCAGGCCGAGCGCCCCCTCGCCCGCGAGCGTCGCCGCCGAGCCGACGACCACGTCGCCCACGTGGTGCACCAGGGACGTGAGGCCGCCGGCGGTGGCGGCGGCGGCGGGCACGAGCCCGGCGCCGGCGAGCCCCAGCCCCACCGTGACGGCGGGGCGGGCCACGGCCCCCACGTTCAATCCCGTGACGATCCAGCGGACGAGGTCGGGGCTCTCGCGCTCGAACCGGTCGAGCTCGGAGCGGACGAACGTCCGGTAGTCGTCCGACACGATCGGCAGGGCGGCGTGCCGGCGCTCGAGGTCGGCGAACCAGGCGGTGCGGTCGGCGTCAGTGAGCACGCCCCCGAGCATTCCGGCGAGCCGGTCGTCGCGGCGGCCGGCGTCCTCGAGCCGCTCGACGAAGTCGGCGAGCGCCTGCTTGAGGGCCTTGAGCTCGCGGGCCGAAAAGTCCTCGCGCCGCTCCGACTCGGACCGGGCCAGGCCGACGGCGCGGGCCGCCCACGCGACGCCGCTCCCCGCGATCCGGTAGACCCGGCTCACCGCGAGGTCGAACCCGCTCCGCCGCGGCTCGAGCCACGCCCAGATCTCGTTCCACACGACCTCCCGCGGCGCCGTCGGCAGCTCGACCCGCACCCGGGCCTCTTCCGCGAGCAGCTCGCGGGCCCGCCGCCACGCCCGTGCGCCCGCCTCGAAGTCGTCGAGCCAGGAGCCGGCGCCGTGCCCGTCGTCGAGCACGACCTCGAGCGCCCCCCGCATCGCCTCGCGCTTGAGGCGGTCGAAGTCGGCCCCGGCGAGCTCGGCGGCCAGATCGACCGGCCCCTCGACCCCCTTCCGCGCGGCGGCCCCGGCCGGGCCGAGCTCGGGAAGGGGGTGAAAGTCGATCCGGCCGGCCTCGGCCCGCGCGGCGTCGTGCGGGCAGGCGTAGACGGCCAGCGGCTCGGCCCCCGTCTCGGCGGTGAACAGCCGCCGAGCCGCTCGCGCTGCCGCGGCCAGTCGACCATGTTGAACACCACGATCACTCCCTTGCGGGCGGCGGCGGCGGCGCGGAAGAAGTCGCGCACCGCGGCGTCGTTGTATTTCTGCTGGGTCAGCACGGCGATGAGCACGTCGCAGGCGTCGCGCACGAGCCCGGCCCGGTGCCAGTTCTCGCGAAGCGTGCCGTCGATGTCGGGCGTGTCGAGGAGGACGAGCCGCTCCGGCTGCCGGCCCGTCGGATCCTCGCGCCACACGAGGCGGTCGGAGTCCGGGGCCTCGAGCGCGTCGGCGTCGCTCCTCCAGGCGACGGGCGTGAACCCGGGGAAGAGCGCCGCCACGTCGATCCGGGCCGCCCGGCCCGCGGGCAGGCTCGCGACCGGGTGCAGCGTGCGGGCGGCCTCCGGCACCGAGCGGCTCAGCGACGAGCCGACGAGGGTGTTGGCGATCAGGCTCTTGCCCACGTTCGTCCCGCCGCACACGGCGGCCACGAGCACCGGCTCGCGGGCGACCTGGCCGGCCAGCTTGCCGAACAGCTGGCCGTGCCACGCGCAGCCCGCGGGGTCGGCGGCGCCGAGCGGCCCGGCGAGCGGCTGGAGGGCCGCGACCGCGCGGCAGAGCGCCGCGACGTCGCCGGCCCAGGCTGCGTAGGTCGAGTTGTGCACCGCTCTCTTGCCCGCTTCCTCGGGGGACGGCACCCCGCGTTGCCGCCCCAAAAACGCCCCCCTACACTGCTCGCGGAGGGCTTCTCGTGCCGGTGCGACCCGGCCAGGCAAGTGTGTCCTCCCCCGCGAGAGTCCGCAAACCCGCGCCGCCGGCGCCCGCCCACGTCATGCTCGAACGCCGCCCCGTGTTCCCCGGTGTGATCGAGATGAACATCCAGGCGGGCTACCGCATCGGGTGCAACGTGTACCTCGTCTACGAGGGGCGCGACTGGGCCCTCGTCGACATCGGCTACGAGGAGAGCGTCGACGAGATCGTCGAACTCGTCCGCCAGCTCGATTTTCCACTGGCCCAGTGCCGGGGCCTCGTCGCCACGCATGCCGACGTCGACCATATCCAGGGCCTCGCCAAGGCGAAGGCGATCCTCAAGGCGCCGGTGCTCGCGCATCCGCTGGCCGTCGAGTCGCTCGAAATGGGCGACAGGATCAAGACGTTCGCCGAGATCGCCGCCCAAAACGTGCACCTGGAGATGCCGCCGGTGAAGGTCGATCGAAAGATCGGCGACGGAGACACGGTCGAGGTGGGCGGCCTCAGGCTCGAGGTCTGGCACACGCCGGGCCACACCGACAGCCAACTCGCGTTCCGCCTCGGCAATCTGCTCCTCTCAGGTGACAACATCTACCGCGACGGATCCGTCGGTGCGATCGACGCGCATCACGGCAGCGACATCCCCGCGTTCATCCGGTCGCTCGAGCGGATCGCGGCGAGCGACGTGGAATGGCTGCTGCCGAGTCACGGCCCGATCTTCCGCAAGGACGACCGACTGCTCGAGAAGACGGTCGCCCGCCTGCAGGGCTATCTCAAACTCGCCGACTTCGGTACCTGCGCCCCCGACTGGCCGCTGATCGCCGAGTGGGACCGGGAATTGGCCGAAGGGCGCCTGCCCGATGCCGCGCCGGCGAAAGCCGCGGGGTCTGCGAAGGCCACGGCGAAACCGTAGCGGTTTTTCCGTCAAGAACGGTCGTGCGGCCGGCCGATACCCTCCCTGGTTCGATTTTTCAGGGGGACAATCCGATGCCACGGCACTTCGTCGCCGCCCTCGGCCTAGCCGCCGGGGCGCTCGTGTTCAGCGCCGCGCCCGCCGAGGCGCAGTTTCCGGGCCAGCAGGCCTACGGCCGCCAGTGGGGCTACTCCGCGGCCACGCCCGACTGGAACCGCTTCTACCACTATCCGTACGTGTGGTATCCGCAAAACTTCTACGCCGACGGCTACTACCAGAGCGCCAACGACCTCTACTACCGCTACCCACAGGAGATGCGTGTGCCGGTGTACAACCGGCAGTGGCAGAACGACTACCCGAAGTCGCGCCGCTACTACCAGGGCCACCACTTCCACCTCGACGTTTTTTAGCTTCACGCGAAACACGGGCATGGTAGCCGTTTTCGCTTGATCGCTTTGAGCGCTAGGACTGTTGTCAACGCGCCCAACCCGGCTTGGGGCTGCCCCGACCGTCTCGCCGGACGTTCACTGCGCCCATCCATGGGCTCCGTTCACTCGAACTCACTGGCGCTGCGCCATCCTGGCTTCGCTGGTGAGTAACGCCGTCTCGACGGCAGGGGCAGCCCCTCGCCTCCCTCTTCACAGTTGAGGAGGCTTCGGGCTCCCCAGTGCCCCGGCCGCCGGCTTTAGCGACCAGCGCAGCCATGGATGGCGCAGCGCCAGTCGCTAGGAGAGAGCGCAGGCCGGAGGCCGAAGCGAACGTCCGGCGACGGGGTCTGGGGAGCCCGAAGCCGGCTGGGCACGACAGGCTGAAGCCTGTCCCACATCGGAGCACGACAGGCTGAAGCCTGTCCCACAAGAATGCACGAATGACCCCCGAGAAGACGCAGGCGATCGTGATCCGGGCGATCCCGTTCGGCGAGACGAGCGCCGTCGTCACGCTGTACACTCGCGAATTCGGCAAACTGCGGGGGCTGGCAAAGGGGGCGTGGCGGCCCAAGAGCGCGTTCGACGGCGCCCTTGACCTGCTTTCCACGTGTCAGGTACTCGTCCTCCGGAAGTCCTCGGACCAGCTCGACGTGCTCACGGAGGCGCGGCTCGACCGGCGGTTCCGCGTCGGCGGGAGCCCCGCGGCCGTCCGCGCGGCCATGCAGATCGCCGAATTGCTCGACGTGCTCACCGCGGACGCCGATCCGCACCCGGAACTGTTCGATGCGGCCGAAGCCACGATCGCAGCGCTGTCCGACTGGCGCGGGCCCGACGGCCCCGTGGAGGCGATCCTCGTGCACGCCGAGCTCGCCGCGCTGCGGCTCACCGGGCACGCCCCCGTGCTCGACGCCTGCGTCGAGTGCCGGGGGCCGCTCCCCGCGACAGGCCGCACGGCGCTCGGGATGCTCGACGGCGGCGCCCTCTGCCCGCGGTGCCGGCCCGGCCGGCGGTCGGTGGTGGCGGTGTCGGCCGCGGCGCTCGACGGCCTGCGCCGGCTCGCCGCGCCCGGTGACGCCTGGCGGGCGGTCGACCTGCCCGCCCGCGTGGGCGGGGAGGTGCGGGCGATCATGAACACGATTTTCGCCAACCTGCTCGGGCGGCCGCTGAGGGTGGCTGCGGGCCGCCTCGCGCGCTCGGCCACGGCCGGGCTCGTGCTCTGCCTCCTGGCCACGGGCGGCTGCGCCACGCTCTCGCTGCCCAAGATGCCGACGATGCCCTGGGCCACGAAGCAGCCCGACGCCGCGAAGACGGCCGCGGAACCCGGCGGCGAGGCCGATTCGGCGGTGATCTCGTCGGAGTACGCGGCGCCCGAGCGCGAGTTCGGCTGGGACTACTTCAAGGGGGAGAACATCAAGAAGCGGTGGAAGAAGCTGGTGGGCCGCGGCCCCAACGAGCCGGTGGCCCGCAAGGCGCTCACCGAGGGCGACGCCCTGTTCCGCGAGGGGAAATATTCCGCCGCGATCGTCAAGTACAAGGTGGCGATCGACCGCTGGCCCGACTCGACGATCGAGGAGGACGCCCTCTGGCAGCTGGCCGAGTGCTGGTTCTTCACCGACCAGTATCCCAAGGCCGAGGACTGCTACGACGAGCTCGTCAAGAAGTATGCCAACACGCGGCATCTCGACCGCGTGGCCCAGCGGCAGTTCGTGATCGCGCAGTACTGGATCGCCCTCGACCAGAGGTGGCACCTGCCGCTGCTGGTGCCGAACCTCGTGGACCGCAGCCGCCCCCTCTTCGACACCAAGGGGCGGGCCCTCAAGGCCTACGACCACGTGCGCATCAACGACCCGCGCGGCCCGCTCGCCGACGACAGCCTGATGGCGCAGGCCAACTCCCACTTCCTCCACCGGCAGTGGCTCGACGCCGACTACTTCTACGGCCTGCTCCGCAGCGAGTATCCCGACAGCGACTTCCTCCTCGAGGCCCACCTGCTCGGCCTCCAGGCCAAGCTGCGGGCCTATCAGGGGCCGGGCTACGAGGGGGGCGTGCTCGACGAGGCCGAGATTCTCGCCGACCAGATCCTCGTGCAGTTCCCCGACCAGCTCGACGCCGATGAGCGGGAGCGGGTCGGCACGAGCCGGGCCGAGATCGCCGCCCAGCAGGCCCAGCGGCATTGGAACCGGGCCGAGTTCTACGCCAAGGGGAAGCACTACACGAGCGCCCGCATCTACTACGCCCTCATCGCCCGCGACTACCCGAAGACGCAGCTCGCCCAGGCCTCGCGCGAGAAGCTCGGGCTCCTCGCCGGCAAGGAGGACGTCTCCGACAACCCCTTCCCCATGCTCACCCGCCTGCTCAATCCCGACTCGCTCAAGGAGGCGGAGCTCGACGCCATGGCCGAGGCCGACGCCCTGATCGCCCGGGGCGACACCTCCGGCGCCGCGGCGCCGATCCGCTAGGGCCGAGCATTCCCATGCGCACGTGTCGCGGTGCAGGAGGAGCGCGGTGGGTGGCGGCCGTGCTGCCGCTGCTGCTGGCCGGCTGCGCGGGCTACCGCTTCGGCAACAACACGCTCTACGCGCCGAACGTCCGCACGATCTACGTGCCGATGATCCAGTCGGAGAGCTACCGCGTCACGCCCGGCATCGACATCGGCGAGCGGCTCACAGAGGCCCTCTGCAAGGAGATCGAGAAGCGGACGCCGTTCAAGGTGGTCGGCGATCCGGCCGCCGACAGCGTGCTCACCGCCCGGATCGTGGCCGACACCAAGCGGATGGTGGTGGAGAGCCCCACCGACCAGTCGCGGCAGGTGGAGATGAACATGCAGGTGCTCGTCACCTGGGCCGACCGCGGCGGCTCCGTGCTCGCCTCGGGCAAGGTGCCGATGCCGGCGGCGAGCGTCGACGTGGGGCAGTCGGCGATGCTCGTGCCGGAATACGGCCGCTCGGTGGCCTCCACGCAGCAGGAGCTGATCGTGAAGATGGCCGAGCAGATCGTCGGGCTGATGGAAGAGCCGTGGTGACGGACGGCGCGCGCCGCTCGCCGGGAACGGGCGTGGCTTCGGTCGGCGTGGTCCGCTCGGCTGAGGGCCGGTACGAGTTGCCTTCGCTACGGCGAAGCGCCGCGGCTCGGCATCCTCGTCCCGAGCCCCCGCCTTCGCTCCTCGCGTGGTACGCGGCCAAGCCCGCTCCCGGTTCGCTCGTCCTCAGGGAAGGAATGAGCCGACGTCCGCTGGTAGATTCCCCTGTCATGGCGGCGAACCTTCCGACCCACTGGCGGCTGCGCACCCGGACGCTCGAGCTTCCGTGTCCAGGCGGCACGGTCTCGCGGCCGCTCGTGATGGGGATCGTGAACGTCACGCCCGACAGTTTTTCCGACGGCGGGCGGCACGCCACCGTCGAGGCGGCGGTGGCCCACGGGCTCACGCTCGTGACGCAGGGGGCCGACATCCTCGACGTCGGCGGCGAGAGCACGCGGCCATACGCGGAGCCCGTGCCGCTCGACGAGGAGCTGCGACGCGTGGGCGAGGTGGTGCGGCGGCTCGCGGCCGACGCGGGCGTACCCGTCTCGATCGACACCTCGAAGGCGGCCGTGGCGGAGCGGGCGATCGACCTGGGGGCCGAGATCATCAACGACGTCACGGGCCTCGCGGGGGATCCAGGCATGCTTCGTGTCGCGGTTTCGAGCGGCGCCGGCATCTGTGCGATGCACATGCAAGGCACGCCCCGCACGATGCAGATCGATCCCCGCTACGACGACGTGGTGGCCGAGATCCACGCCTCCCTCGCCGCCCGCCGCGACGCGCTCGTCGCCGCCGGCATCCCCCTCGAACGCATCTGCCTCGATCCGGGGATCGGGTTCGGCAAGACGCACGCCCACAACCGCACCCTGATGGCGGAGGCCGGCCGATTCCTCGACCTCGGCACGCCGATCCTCGTGGGCCACTCGCGGAAGGGCTTCATCGCGAAATCACTCGAGCAGTCGCTCGGCCGGCCCCCGACACAGGCGGAACTCGACACCGCCACAGCGGAGGCCGCCCGCGATCTCGCCAGGCAGGGCATCCAGATCATCCGCGTCCACGCCGTCGGCACCGTACGGGCGGCCCTCGACCTGAAGACGTAGGCGGGGGGGTCGGCGAACGCTCGACGAGCGTGTGGCCGCTGCGGCCACGGCGAGAATCCGAAGGACCGCGCAGCGGCGAGTTGTGCCGCCCCCGAGCCGGTGATCGAGCGCCGGGGTGGGCGACCAGTGTGCTACGATGCGTCGATGAACACGCTCGCCTCCCACTGCCGCGACATCGCCACGAAGGCGCGCCGCGCCGCGATCGACCTGGCCGGCGTGCCGGCCGACAGGAAGGCCGCCTGCCTGCGGGCCGCCGCCGCCCGCATCCGGGCCGACTCCGCCGCGATCCTCGCCGCCAACGCCCTCGACGTCGCCGCGGCCCCCGGCTTCGGCCTCAGCGCCGCCGCGATCGACCGGCTCACGCTCGATGCGAAGCGGGTCGAGGGGATCGCCGCCGGCGTCGAGGCGGTGGCGAACCTGCCCGATCCCGTCGGCGAGGTCCTCGAGGAGACGACCCGGCCCAACGGCCTCGTCGTGAGAAAAATCCGCGTGCCGCTGGGCGTCGTGTTCTTCATCTACGAGTCGCGGCCGAACGTCACGGCCGACGCCGCGGCCGTGGCCCTCGCGGCGGGCAACGCGATCATCCTCCGCGGCGGCAAGGAGGCGGCCCATTCGAGCGCCCGGATCGTGGAGAGCATGCGGGCGGCGAGCGTGGCGAGCGGGCTGCCGGCCGACTGCGTCCAGCTCGTGGACACGCCCGACCGCGAGGCGGTGGGGGAGTTTCTGAAGATGGACGATCTCATCGACATCGTGATCCCGCGCGGCGGCGAGGCACTCATCCGCCGCGTCTGCTCCGAGGCCCGGATGCCGGTGCTCAAGCACTTCACCGGCAACTGCCATGTCTACGTCGACAAGGCGGCCGACCTGGCCATGGCCACGGCGATCACGGTGAACGCCAAGTGCCAGCGGATGGGCGTGTGCAACGCGGCCGAATCGCTCCTCGTGCACCGGGACGTGGCCGCGGCCTTCCTGCCCGGGATCGCCCGGGCCCTCGCCGCGCACGAGGTGGAGATCGTCGGCGACGAGGCCACGCGAAAACTCGTGCCGGCGGCAGGCCCCGCCACCGAGGCCGACTGGGCCACCGAGTATCTCGGCCCCAAGATCTCGGTGGCCGTCGTCGATTCGCTCGACGCGGCGATCGACCACGTCAACCGCCACGGTTCCCGCCACACCGACTCGATCGTGACGGCCGACCGGGCCGCGGCCGACCGCTTCGCCTCACGGGTCGACACGGCGGTCGTGATGGTGAACGCCAGCACGCGGTTCAACGACGGCGGCGAGCTCGGCCTCGGCGCCGAGATCGGCATCTCCACCGACAAGCTCCACGCCCGCGGCCCCTGCGGCACGAAGGAGCTCACGACCTACAAATTCGTCGTGACGGGCACGGGGCAGACGCGATCTTGATGCGCTTCCCACTCTCCGCGATGCTCGTGGCCGTGAGCATCACCGCCGCAGCCACAGAGCCCGCCGATCCGCATCTCTGGCTCGAGGACGTCGGCGGCGAGAAGCAGCTCGACTGGGTGCGCTCGCGGAACGCCGAGAGCGTGGCTTCCCTCGCAGACTGTACGGGCTTCAAGACGCTCGAGGCCCGGATCCTGTCGATCCTCGACTCCAAGGAACGCATTCCGATGGTGTCGAAAATCGGCGGCCACTACTACAACTTCTGGCGCGACGCCAGGAATCCGAAGGGGCTCTGGCGCCGCACGACGATCGAGGAATACCGCAGGCCGGAGCCGGCCTGGGAGACGGTGCTCGACCTCGACGCGCTCGCGGCGGCCGAACGGGAAAACTGGGTCTGGCACGGGGCCACGGTGCTCGAACCGGAGGACCGGCTGTGCCTCGTGTCGCTGTCACGGGGCGGGGCCGATGCGGACGTCGTCCGCGAGTTCGATCTCGAGGCGAAGCGGTTCGTCACCGGCGGGTTCTCGCTGCCGGAGGCGAAGAGCCGCGTGGCCTGGCGGGGGCGGGAAAGCCTGTTCGTGGCGACGGATTTCGGCCCGGGATCGCTCACGACCTCGGGCTACCCGCGGACCGTGCGGGAGTGGACGCGAGGCACGCCGCTCGCCGCGGCACGGCTGGTGTACGAGGGCAAGCCCGACGACATGAGCGTGGGGGCATACCGCGACCTCACGCCGGGCTTCGAGCGCGACTTCGTGAGCCGGCAGGTCACGTTCTGGACGAACGAGCTCTTCCTGCGACGCGACGGCAGCCTCGTGAAGATCGAAAAGCCCGACGATGCCAATGCCATGGTCCACCGCGAGTGGCTGCTCGTCGAACTGCGGACCGACTGGGCGACCGGCGGGAAGACCTACAAGGCCGGCAGCCTGCTCGCCGCCGACTTCGGGAAATTCCTCGCGGGCGACCGCACCCTGCACGTGCTCTTCGAGCCGTCGGAGCGGACGTCGCTCGCCGGATTCGCCCCGACGAGAAACCACGTGCTCGTGACGACGCTCGACAACGTGCGGAGCCGGCTCTTCGCGGCGACCTTCCGCGACGGTGCGTGGCGGAGCGAGCCGCTGCCGGGCGTGCCTGCGATCGGCACGGCCTCGGCGACGCCCGTCGACGACCTCGAATCGGATGATTTTTTCCTCGTCACATCGGATCCGCTTTCACCGTCGACGCTCGCGCTCGGCAGCGTTGGCGGCGGGGACGTCGAGCCGCTGAAACGAACGCCGACGTTCTTCGAGTCACGCAGGCTCGTGGTCGGTCAGCATGAGGCGACGTCCACGGACGGCACGCGTGTGCCCTACTTCCAGATCGGGCCCGAGGATCTCCCGCTCGACGGCTCGACGCCGACGCTCCTCTACGGCTATGGCGGCTTCGAGATCCCGCTCGTGCCCGGCTACAACGCGATCGCGGGTGCGGTGTGGCTGGAACGGGGCCGGGTATACGCGATCGCCAACATCCGTGGCGGCGGCGAATTCGGCCCGAGGTGGCACCAGGCGGCGCTCAAGGACAAACGGCCGCGGGCCTACGAGGACTTCATCGCCGTGGCCGAGGATCTCGTCCGCCGCAAGGTCACGTCGCCTGAGCACCTCGGCGTGATGGGAGGCAGCAACGGCGGCCTGCTCGTGGGCAACATGTACGCGCGACGGCCCGATCTCTTCGGCGCGGTCGTCTGCCAGGTTCCGCTGCTCGACATGCGGCGGTTCAACAAGCTCCTCGCGGGCGCGAGCTGGATGGGGGAGTACGGCGACCCCGACAAGCCGGAGGAGTGGGCCTTCATCCGTGGCTTCTCGCCCTACCACACCATCGATCGGACAATGAAACATCCGCCGATCCTGATCACGACCTCCACCCGCGACGACCGCGTGCACCCGGGCCACGCCCGCAAGATGACGGCTCTCCTGCGCGAGGAAGGCAAGGAGGTCCTGTATTACGAGAACATCGAGGGCGGCCACGGCGGCGCGGCTGACAACAGGCAGCGGGCCTTCATGGACGCCCTCGGCTGGACCTTCCTCGACCGGCACTTGTAGGCGGCCTTTGAGACCCACGCGCCGCTCGATGGGCGAGGCGAGGGGGTCGGCGAACGCTCGAGGAGCATTGGGCCGCCGCGGCCCACGCGACGAGACTTTTGCCGCCCCCGAGCCGGGGCGTTGCCAGGACGGGTCGTTCTCTAGTGCACGCCCTGGGCGGCGAGCCAGCGTTCGGCGTCGAGGGCCGACATGCAGCCGGTGCCGGCGGCCGAGATCGCCTGGCGGTAGTAGTCGTCGGCCACGTCGCCCGCCGCGAACACTCCCTCCACACTCGTGTCCGTGCGGAAGTGCTTCTTCCACACAATGTATTTCGTGGGCGAAAGTTCGAGCTGGCCGTCGAGGAAGGCCGTGTTCGGGGTGTGGCCGATCGCGAGAAACACGCCCGCCACGTCGAGTTTCGTCTCCTTGCCTTTCTCCGTCGTGCTTTCCAGGCGCACGCCCGTCACGCCCGCCTTGTCGTCGCCGAGCACCTCGGCGAGCGCCGTGTTGAAGTGGATCGCGATCTTCGGGTCGTCGTGGGCCCGCTGGGCCATGATTTTGCTGGCCCGCAGCGCGTCGCGGCGATGGACGAGATGGACCGTGCTCGCGAACTTCGTGAGGTAGGTCGCCTCCTCGACGGCCGAGTCGCCACCCCCCACCACCACGAGGTGCTTGTTCCGAAACCTCGGCAGGGCCCCGTCGCAGACGGCGCAGGCGCTCACGCCCCGGTTCTTGAACCTCTCCTCGCTCGGCAGACCGAGCCAGTTGGCGCTCGCGCCCGTGGCCACGATCACGCACTGCGCAAACACGGCCTCTCCATCGGCAGGCTGCACCATGAAGGGCCGTTTCGAGAAATCGACCTTCAGAATGTCGTCGGTGACGACCCGCGTGCCGAAGTTCACGGCCTGCTGCCGCATCAGCTCCATGAGTTCGGGGCCCGTCACGCCGTGCCCTTCGTGCGGGGCCATCAGTTGCCGGCGCGCCGCGGGCAGCGCCGACTCGAGGAACGCCCCGAGGTTGCCGGCCGGGAAGCCGGCGTAGTTCTCCACCTCGCTCGTCAGGGCGAGCTGGCCGAGCGGCAGCGTGCCGGCCATCCGGTTCTTCTCGCTGATCGCCCCCTCGAAGACGAGCGGCTCGAGCTGCGCCCGGGCGGCGTACGTGGCGGCCGACCAGCCGGCTGGGCCGCTTCCGATGATCACGAGGGTTTCGGGCGCCGACGCTCTCATGCAAAGACTCCCTTCCTGGGGATGGGCGAAACAGACCGGCGGCGACGAACCCGGCATGGCGTTCCGCCGCGACCGACGGCATGATGAATCAGGCGGCGGCGGGCGGCAAACCCGCCCCGCGAACTCCCGGAAATCCGAGGCCCCGCATGAGCCTGCTCGCGATCCTGCTCCCGAGCGCCCTCCTGCTCGGCCTCGCCTACCGCGTCTACGGCGGCGTGCTCGCGCGGCTTTTCCGGCTCGACGACTCCGCCCCCACTCCCGCCGTCGCCCTTCGCGACGACGTCGACTACGAGCCGATCCCTCCGCAGCTCCTCCTCGGGCAGCACTTCTCCGCGATCGCCGCGGCCGGGCCGATCGTGGGCCCGATCCTCGCCGGCGTGGCCTTCGGCTGGCTGCCGGCGCTCCTCTGGATCCTCGTCGGCAGCATCTTCATCGGCGGGGTTCACGACTTTTCGGCGCTCGTGGCCTCGATCCGCCACAAGGCCCGCTCGATCGCCGAGGTGGTCCGCGACCACATGAGCCGGCGCAGCTACGTGCTCTTCCTGGCATTCGTGTGGATCGCGCTCGTCTACATCATCGTCGCCTTCACCGACATCACCGCCGCGAGCTTCGTCGGCCGGCAGACGCTCGAAAACGGCGCGGAGGTGTCGGGCGGCGGGATCGCCACGTCGAGCCTGCTCTACCTCGCGATCCCGGTCGTGATGGGCCTGTGCATGCGGTTCGGCAGGATGCCGCTCTGGCTGGCCACGGCGATCTTCGTGCCGCTCGTGGGGTTCGCGATCTGGATCGGCCAGTCGATCCCGTTCGACCTGGCCGCGCTCCTCGGCACGACCACCGCCCAGGCCCAGCGGATCTGGGGCGTGCTGCTCCTGCTCTACTGCCTCGGCGCGGCGATGGTGCCGATGTGGATGCTGCTCCAGCCGCGCGGGCACCTCGGCGGCTGCTTTCTCTACGTGGCCCTCGCCGGGGCGGTGATCGGCCTCACGCTGAGCGACCGGCTGGTGGCGGGCGAGGCGGCCGTCCGCTACCCCGCGTTCACCGGCTGGCAGACGCAGAAGGCGGGGCCCCTCGTGCCGATGCTCTTCATCACGATCGCCTGTGGGGCCTGCTCCGGGTTTCATTCGCTGATCGCCTCGGGCACCACGAGCAAGCAGTTGCGGCGCGAGACCGACGCCCGCCCGATCGGCTACGGCACGATGCTCCTCGAAGCGATGGTGGCGGTGGTGAGCCTCTCCTGCGTGATGGTGCTCGCGGCAGACAGCCCGCTCGCCAATCAGCCGCCGAACTTCGTCTACGCCCTCGGCATGGGCCGCTTCCTCGAAATGCTCGGCGTGCCGACGGCCGTGGGCGTGTCGTTCGCGCTCATGGCATTCACGACGTTCGTCTACGACACGCTCGATGTCTGCACGCGGCTCGGCCGCTACATCGTGCAGGAGCTCACCGGGCTCCAGGGCCGGGCCGGCGGCTGGCTGGGCACGGCGCTCACCGCCGGCGTGCCGATGCTCTTTTTGCTCCGGCCGCAGCTCGACGGCAACGGCGATGCGATCCCGGTCTGGAAGACGTTCTGGGCCCTGTTCGGCGCGAGCAACCAGTTGCTCGCCGCCCTCACGCTGCTCGGCGTCACCGTCTGGCTGTGGCGGACGCGGGGGGCCGCGTGGGTGTGGCTCGTGACGGGCCTGCCGACGGCGTTCATGTATGCGATGAGCACCTGGGCGCTCGCGGCGATGACGCTCCCGAGGTTCAGGACCGCCTCCGGCTTCGCCCTCCCGGCCGACCCGGTGCCGTGGGCCGGCCTCGTGCTGCTCGCGCTCGCCGTCGTGATGCTCGGCGAGGCGATCCGCGTGCTCGCCGCCCCGCGCGGGCCCGACGACCCCCGCAGCCCCGGCCGCGTAGGCAGCCTTCCGGAGCCCGCCGCCTGGGCCGCCGCCCGCACCGCCTGACATTCAACACGCCGAATGGACGCACGTGGATCATCGAGCCGACGCTCGTACGTCAGTCAGGCCGCTCACCGACCGCAGGGTGGTCACATGGAGGGTCGGGCAGGCGGGGTAACGCCATACGGCCCGTCCACCAGGTCCACGCCCCGAGCGCCAGCGTCGCCGCTCCGGCGATCAGCGGAAACGCCGGCCCGATCCGGCTGGCAAGCGTTCGCCCTTCGAGCAAGGGCACGTCGGCCACCAACACATCGCGGTCGTGCAGCGGTAAGGAAGCCGTCACCGTGCCCAGTGGCGACACGATGCACGTCTCCCCGGTCGCGGCACAGCGAATCAGCGAGCGGCGGCACTCGACCGCCCGCAACTGTGCCAGGAGCCGATGCTGCCGCAGCGTCAGCGGCTCGGTGAAAGCCGAGCCGTTGATGAGCGAAACGAAAACGTTCGCCGACTCCGCGACAAGCGACCGCGCGGCCCAAGGGATCATGTCCTCGTAGCAGAGCATCACGCCGAGCCGTGCCGGCCCGCAGACGAGCACGTTTGCCGCCGTGCCCTCGGTCATGTCGTCGGCCATCGGGAAATACAGCTTGATGTCGGGATAGAGATCCCCCCCGGGAACGAACTCACCGAAGGGCATCAGGTGCCGCTTGTGATAGCGGCCGAGGATCGAGTGCGAAGTGTCCACGAGGATCGCCGATTGATGGACGGATGCGGGCTTCTCGGGATGCCCCGTGTAGGTCTTGCCTCCGAACAGAACCGGGCACCGAGGTTCGTCGAGTGGCCGCATCCCGCGGTGCGGATCGCGCGACTGTGCGACGATCTTCTCCGGATCGGCGAGCGAGTCGAGATCGGCGTGGTAACTGCCGCCGCTGCACTCGGGCCAGCAGACCAGGTTGGGCGCGCAGCGGCCGTCGAGACAGACCCGCTCCGTCAACTCGCGCAGTGCGTCGATGCCACCCTCATCCTCCGGATTCGCCTGCACGAGCGCCATGTGGAGCCGTGGAGCCGCCTCCACGGCCCTGCTCCAGAAGGCCATCGAGGCCGTGCCGTAGGCGGCGTTGGCCACACAGAGTGCGACCGCAGCCCAGGCCACGGGCGAAAGGATGAGGCGGCCCCCTCCCATCGCATGCGTCGCCGCGACCACGAGCCAGACGATCACCCCCGCATGGGCGTAGAGCACGAAGGTGGCGAACTCGGGGCCGAACAGGTCGACCGACTGGACGAGCACGGGCCAGCCGATCTGCGCATAGCCGAGTTTCCAGGGGAATACGGCCGGCATCGCAGCCTCGAGGGATGCGGCAGCCAGCCCGGCCGGCAGCCACGCCCTGAGCGGGTCGCGCGTCACCCTGGCCGCGAACCAGAGCGGCAGCGCAAGCCTGACAGCGTCCCAGAGCACGATCGGGGTCGCGAAAGCCAGGCCGACGACCTCCTCCGTGTTCATCGCGTAGGCGAGCACTTTCGGCGTCCAGTGAAAGGCGATGGCAAGCGCGGCGGTCGCTCCCGCCAGTGTCCATGCCTCGCCCCACCAGCCGCGAATCCGCCGCACGAGGAGGAGCGCAACCGCGGGCGCCTGCTCCGCCGCGGCCCCATTTTCAGCGGGCGGTTCGAAAAATGACAGCCCCGGTCGGGAGGAGATTCCCTGAAACCGCCTGGTTCGAAACGCTGAAACAGGCGAACCGACCGCTGTCGGACTGCATTCAGGCCGTCACGTCCATTCGTGCCAGCCAGCGCCGTTGCGTTTCGTCCGCTCATCAACTACCATCGAGACGTCGGTTGGAGACGACGCTCGACGACGCGCGGTGGCGATCTCGCCGTACACGCCTCTTCTTCCTCGCCTTGACCCTCTGGCGGGCTGCCATTTTCCGGCCCTTTCGACGTGACCCCGAAAGTATCTTTGGGTCATCGGCAGGAGTGTTTTTTCGCAATGGGTAAGAAGCTTTACGTCGGGAACCTGTCCTACAGCGTGACGAGTGAGTCTCTCGAGCAGATGTTTCTCGAGTTCGGAACGGTCGTGAGCGCGCAGGTGATCCAGGACCGCGACACCGGCCGCAGCAAGGGCTTCGGCTTCGTGGAGATGCAGACCGACGACGCCGCGCAGCGGGCGATCAGCGGCATGCACGAAAAGGAGTTCGACGGCCGGGCCCTGACGGTGAACGAAGCCAAGCCCCGCGAGAGCGGCGGGGGCGGCCGCGGCGGCTACGGCGGCGGTGGTGGCGGACGCCGCTACTGAGCATCGCATGCACGATGCGTGGCAGCACGGCTCGGCCCACTTCGACGGGTAGGCAGGGGGTCGGCGAACGCTCGACGAGCATTGGGCCGCCCCGGCCTCCGGGTCCGCTCTCGTCCCCTTGAAAAGGGCGATCGCCGGATCACCCGCTCGGCAGCAGATCGGCGATCGTCACGGTGAAGTCCGGGAACAGCCGGGATGTGACGGCGTCTCTTCGTGGTCACCAATCCGGCTTGGTGGATCGTCGCTCACGACCTCCACGACGAGGTCGGGCACGTCGGGCACCTCCACCCGTGCGTCGACGAGCTCGCAGAACTGGTTCAATGACTCCGTGAACGACAGATACGCCTCCTCGGTCCAGGCGCCCTGCGCGGGAAAGAGGCGGGCGATTTCCCATGCCGGCCGCTGCGGCGGCGCGGGGTCGGCGGCATTGATGGAGGATGCACAGTCGCCGCTCATGGCAAGGAGCATTCAGGCGTACACGTGGCATGCCAAGTGGCCCGTGCGGCTGCGGTGAAACAAGCGCACGCGGCCCACGAGCAACCCGTCGACACGATCATGGTTGTGGAAGTGCCGTGGACCGGGCTATCTTCCGACGAGGACATGCCCAGGCAAACAGCTCGGCGAGCGTGTCGTTGAGTGATCGCAGATCACAGGTCGGTTGGCTGCAAGCCCGTTCGGCTCGCGATGCGGGCCAGCATTCGCGGGCCGATCTCTTCACTCTCGTGGAATGCGAACACGAAATCGGGCCAGCCGGGCCTCGACAACACCCGATGGGACCCGCCGCTATGCCGCTTGACTGACCAACCAATTCGCAGCAGCGCCGACAAAACTCGGCGAGCTTTCGCCGCCGGCCAGCCACTCACGCAGACACCACGAAAAGGTCGTCGAGTTCAGGGATCGATTCACCGTGATCGATGCGGTCGGCAATCACTCGGAGGGCAAGCGCTTCGGTCTTTGCTACTGCCTGGTCACGGGTTTCGCCGTAGGCCATCACGCCCGGCAGATCGAGCACCTCCGCAAGCCAACGCTGATCTTCTTCACGCTGCACTTCGATTCGCATATCGGTTGCCTTGGCTGCCATGGACAATCGGGACCACGGAATCGTACCACAGCGAAAAAGTTGCGACCCACGAATGGCAATTCAGCTCGGGCCGCAGGCGAAAGTCCACGAGTCCGGGAGCGAGCGGCGGCGTGGAGCTTGAGCCGCCCGAGCCTCCGCTGCTTGCACCCCCTGGCGGGCCGCCGACCGACTGAGGCGGGTTCGTCCAACTCCACGAGGACCGCGAAACAAGCGCACGCGGCCCACGAGCAACCCGTCGACACGATCATGGTTGTGGAAGTGCCGTGGACCGGGCTATCTTCCGACGAGGACATGCCCAGGCAGAACAGCTCGGCGAGCGTGTCGATCACGTCCGCGCTCGCAATGCCTCGATCGACCCGGAGCCCACCGCATGGGCCGCCGACTGCACCGCGTGACCGGGAGCCGCCGCGGGCCGCCGCTCCCCGAGAAGATCTGCGCCGCCTGCGGCCGGCCGTTCACGTGGCGGAAGAAGTGGGAGGAGTGCTGGGAGCGGGTGCGGTTCTGCAGCGACCGCTGCCGCGGGCATGGCACGAAGCGGAGGGCCACGACGAGGTGACAACCCGGCTCGGGGGCGGCAAAAGTCTCGTCGCGTGGGCCGCGGCGGCCCAATGCTCCTCGAGCGTTCGCCGACCCCCTCGCCTGGCCACCTTTTTTGGACAAGCCGCAACTCGTCTACGGATGCTAACAGTTATGAGACCGCTGACTCGGGCCGAGGTGCGGGAGGTCGATCGCCGGGCGATCGAGGATTTCGGCCTGCCGGGGATCGTGCTCATGGAAAACGCCGGCCGCAATGCGGCGGCGCTCGTGCACGAGCGGGCGCCGCTGGCACGCGTGGCGATCGTGTGCGGCAAGGGCAACAACGCCGGCGACGGGTTCGTGATCGCCCGGCATCTGGAAAACCTCGGCCACGACGTGCGGCTGCTCCTGGCCTGCGACCCGGCTGAATTGAGAGGCGACGCGGCGCTCAACTGGCACGTCGTCGAGAAAGCGGGCATTTCCGCGCTCATGCTCGCCACTGGCTCGCGGAAAGACTGGGAACGCTCGCTCGCCGGGGCCGACTGGATCGTCGACGCCCTGCTCGGCACGGGCGCGACGGGTGCGCCGCGCGGGGCCGTCGCCACGGCGATCGAGGCGGTGAACGCCGTCGCGGCCCGCACCCACGCGGGGGTGTTCGCCGTCGACCTGCCGTCGGGCCTCGACTGCGACACAGGCGACGCCCCGGGCGTCTGCATCCGCGCGAACCTCACCGCCACGTTCGTCGCCCCGAAGGTGGGCTTTTCATCTCTCCAAGCCCTGCCGTTCCTCGGCGAAGTGCGGGTGGTCGACATCGGCGCCCCGCGGGCCTTGCTCGAGAGCATTCCGCAGGTCTGAAACAAAAAACCCTGCCGGAAGCCATGGCTCCCGGCCGGGTCGATTTTTGAATACTGGTTCGGCTTATGGGTAGCTCGGCCGGAGGCCGAGCGCCGCGGTTCGGGGCAACCTCGGCTTGCCCCGCAACCGCGACACGCCCGCAGGGGACTGGATGTCGCGCCGCGGCAGCCCTGCGGGCCTGCCTCGGCTTCCAGCGACTGCTCGGCCGGAGGCCGAGCGCCGCGGTTCGGGGCAACCTCGGCTTGCCCCGCAACCGCGACACGCCCGCAGGGGCCATGGATGGCCCTGCGGGCGTGAAATTAGAACCCGACGTACGTCACGAGGATGTCGCCGTTGTGCTGGAACCGCACGATCACGGAGCAGCCGCAGGCGTAGTCGTACCGCACCTGGCCGCAGCCGAAGAGCGTGCACCGCGACGACTCGCAGGGGCAGCCCTGGCAGCAGGCCGGCAGGCAGACCGGCACGTTCACCGTGCAGCAGGTCTCGGGGCTCGTGGGCGTGAGCACGGTCTCGTAGGTCGGCTCCGGGCAGCAACCGCAGTCGTGCTTGTGCTTGTGGGCGTGCTTGTGGCGGTACTTGATGCAGGGATTGCTCGGGCAGCAGGTGACGGCACCGCAGTCGGGTTCGCACTCGCACGAGGGTTCGACGGCACAGGCCGGCTCGAACGCACTGCAGCCGGGCTCGACGGCACACGACGGATCGAGGTGACGGCGGTGATGACCGAAGCCGGCATCGGCGGACGAGCCGACGACCAGCGCGAGCGCGGCAGCGAGGCCGCAGATGAAACGGGACATGAGAAGAGACTCCTTGTCGCAGAGGCTGGGGAAGCCACGCACGGCGGGGCGCGAACCGTGCGCGGGTGAAGCCGGGATGCGGCCCGGCCTTCCAGCAACTCTGGCACACGCCGCGGGATTGTCAAAAAACGGGCTTTTCAGGCAGTTTTTCACGATGTAGGACAGGCTTCAGCCTGTCATGCCTCCCCATGTAGGACAGGCTTCAGCCTGTCATGCCCCACTCGCTCAACCCAACTCGGGGCTGCCCCGACCGTCTCGCCGGACGTTCGCCTTCGCCCTCCTGGGCTTCGGCTCACTCGGACTCACTGGCGCTGCGCCATCCTGGCTTCGCTG
>RGVT01000001.1 GCA_010027105.1 Planctomycetia bacterium | reverse complement strand
GGAGACGATCGAGATCGAGCTCATGCTCGCCGACATCCAGCACCTCGAGAATCTCCTCCCCAAGGCGGAGCGGGCCGCCAAGAGCGCCGACAAGGAGGCGAAGCTGAAGGTCGAGGTGATGAAGAAGTGCCTCGCCTGGCTCGGCGAGCAGAAGCCGCTGCGGACGCTCGTGCTCGACGACGCGGAGAAGCACGCGGTGCGGGAGTTCGGCCTGCTCTCGGCGAAGCCGATCCTCTACGTGGCCAACGTCGACGAGGGCGACCTCGAAGGGAAAGGCCTGCTCGTCGAGGCCGTCCGGGCCGCCGCGGCCAAGGCCGGCGCCGAGGTCGTGCCGGTGTGCGCCAAGCTCGAGGCCGAGATCGCCGAGCTCGACCCGGCCGACCGGGCCGAGATGCTCTCGGGCGCGGGCCTCGAGGAGCCGGCCCTCGCGGCCCTCGCCCGCGCCGCCTACAAGACGCTCGGCCTGCAGAGCTACTTTACCGCCGGCGAGAAGGAGGTCCGTGCCTGGACGATCCCCGTAGGCGCGCTCGCCCCGCAGGCGGCCGGCGTGATCCACACCGATTTCGAAAAAGGCTTCATCCGCGCCGAGATCTACTCGCTCGAGGATCTCGAACAATATCACACGGAAAAGGACATCCGCGCCGCCGGCAAGCTCCGCGTCGAGGGGAAGGACTATGTGATGCGCGACGGCGACATCTGCCACTTCCTCGTCAACCGCTGACACCCAATCCCCGCCCGAGGATTCCATCATGCCCAGCCTTGTCGTCGGCGATGCCGCCCCCGCGTTTTCGGCCGTCCTCCAGGATGGCAGCCGCTTCGACTCCACGAGCGTCGTGGGGAAGAAGACGGTCGTGCTCTTCTTCTATCCCAAGGACAACACGCCGGTCTGCACGAAGGAAGCCTGCGCGTTTCGCGACTCCTACGAGGCGTTCACGGCGGCCGGGGCCGAGGTCATCGGGGTGAGCAGCGACTCGCCCGCCAGCCATCTGGCCTTCGCGGCGAAGCACCGCCTGCCCTTCCCGATCATCAGCGACCACGATCGCGCGCTGCGCAGGCTCTTCGGCGTGCCCAACCCGCTCGGCGTGATTCCCGGCCGCGTCACCTACGTGATCGACCGGCAGGGGATCGTGCGGCTCGTGTTCAGCGCGCTCTTCGCCTCCGCCGACCACGTGCGCAAGGCGCTCGCGGCCGTGCAGCAGGCCGACCGCCCGGCATGAAACCCACCCGGCTGCTCGACCGGGCCACCACCCCCGACGGCGCCCCGCTCACGCTCCACGAGCACGATGGCGCGCTCTCAATCCGCGTGGGCGGCGTCGAGCTGATGTCGACGCGGCAGCACCACTCGGAGGAGCGGCTCGCGGAGCTCGCCTGCGCCGGCCTGCTCGGCCGCAGGCGCGCGGCCGTGCTGGTCGGCGGGCTCGGGTTCGGGTTCACGCTCCGGGAAGCGCTGCGCTGGTGGCGGAGCTCGTGCCCGCCGTGATCGCCCCACCGGCGGGAGTTGGAACACGATCTTCGTGGGCGTGTGCCCGGACGAACCACGGCGTCGTTGAGATCGCGTGAGGTTTCTGGTCGATAACCAGTTGCCTCCTTCCCTGGCCCGTTGGCTCCGCGACCGTATGCAGATCTGAACGCGGATGGCACTGCCGGAGCCGGCCCACTTCGAACCGGGGGTTCGCAAGCCGGTATTTGCTCACCCGATCACACTTTGGAGCAGCTTTTGCAGCGTCTGCAAGTCGGTGGCAGAAAGATGGCCCATGACGCGAATGACAAGCCCCTGCTCGATGGTGCTGAAGACCGGTTTGAGCACCGATGCCTTGATGAGTCCAGCGGCTCGCCAGTCATCGATCATGGCCTCGCCGTAGCCAAGCGGTGATTGCACCTGGCTTGTGATCGCCATGATCTCGATATCCCTCCGGCTGGTGTTGTAGCCGACGATTGAGACGATGACGGCCGGCCGCTTCTTTGCGCCCGATTGATCAGTGAACGGAATGGCACGAGCACCACGTCGCCGAAGTCGAACCTCGAAGCGATGGTCATTTCTGTCACATCCGATCGTAGGCCGCATCGTCGCCATTGTCCCAGACTTGTGCAAAGCTCGCTTCGCTGGCTTTGGCCGCGACGATCGCTAGCCGCTGCTCATTCTCACGAGTGCGCAGGAAGTCTACGAAGTCCTCCACCTCCGCCAGCCGCTGCGGGGGAAGTTGTTTGATCTTGTCAAACAAGACCTGGTCGGATGCGTTCATTGGGTTTGCCGTTGGGGGAAGGGAGACCCTGGCTGGCGCCACACCCGCTACAAATCAAAAGGATAGTCCTGCCGATGGCGCTTCCACAAGCATCGCCCGACCGATGAACCACTCGCGAGCGGGGGCGCCTGTTCGATGGCATCATGCTCGACGTCGACAACGGCGCGAGCGGGCTGTCGGCCGCCGACAACGCCGGGCTCTACAGCGCCAAGGGCCTGGCGGCCGCCCGTCACCCTCTCGCCGCCGATTCGTCCCTGGCCCGAGATCGACCCCGCCCGTCTGCCGGACGACCTCCTCGATGACGAGGAAGCCGGCGATGGCGACGGCGATGAAAACGATTCCGCAGACTACGACTCAGCAAGCGATGACGGTGTAACCGACGCAATCGCATAGCCGGACGTGCATCTCACCGAGCAACTGCTCCGCCGCTCACCGGCAGATAGTCCGCCTGATACGCTGGTTGTCAGCTCTTCCACGTGGGCAGTGCCGGCTGGAACGTTCTGCGACGCTCGATTGCCTTTCGCTGCCAAAGCTGCAAAGGCCTTTTGGGTAACCTGCGCCGGCGTCGCCGTCGCGGCCGCCTTCGCGACGATACGCTCCTGCTGCACGAATGTCACCGCGTTGCCGACTCCTGAAGTCACACGGTCACCGACCGTCGGCGACACCCCTCCCGCGACGAGCATGCCCGCGTCGACGGAAGCAGGCACCGCGTAGCCCGACGGCTGCGAGGGGGCGATCAGTCCGCCGATAAGAAGGGAAAACGGCGGCACATTCGACGTATCGGCTACCGTGAAGAACGAGCAGGCCTGCTGCAACTGACCCCATGTCAAGCGACCGGGGTGGCTCGTGCCCCAAGGGTTGTATGCCGCGAACGTGTCGGTCGACGCGTCGTAACCGATCACGGTGTAGGCGTGGTAGCCGTACAGACCGAACAGCGAGGCTCTGGTCCCGAAGGTAACCCCCTTGTTGGCCGAGATTGCATCGATCAGCACCTGCTTGTTGGCGTTCGAGCTGAACGAGTAATCGGCCGCGGACCGACCCAGCACCTGCCGATCGACGACGTTCATCCAACCGCCCTCGATGGCCGAATAGGTGTTGGTGCCGTTGCGACCCGAGCGGCCCGTCTCGTTCCACTGGGCGTACGCCTTCTCGGCCAACGGCATCCACAGCTCGTTGCTGGGGCTGGAGATGGCGCTCCCCATATTGGAGTAGATGAAGCTGGTGCCCGAGGCCGGCAGATAGCGGTCGACGGTTACGTAGTCGGCGATGTAATTCCCACCGTTTTGGTAATAGAACCTTACCGTGAAGGTTCCATCGCCGTTGTCGACGAACATATTTTGGATTGCCGTCGGATTGCTTTTGGCGATCGAGCCGAGCGTGGCTATGTAGTAGCAATCCCCGACGTACCCCTGACGGGCGTCGGTGTAGGACGGTCCATCGACGAACAGCGTGCCTGCCGCGAGTTGATACGTGTACGACCCGTTCGCGTTGGCCGCCGGACGATCGGATCCGATGAACCACTTGTTCACGAGATTGGTGAGTTGGCTGGCGGTGAACCCCGGGGCGAGGTTGCCAAGCGACTGCCCCTGGTACCGGGCATTCGCCGCGCTGCCCAGCACGACGTTGTTCGCCAGCACCTGCACATAGCCGGGAATCTGCAGTGTCGCTGCGTTCGTCGCCGACAACACCGTCCCCAGGTCACTGAGTTCGGAATCGCTCACAGAGCCGTCGTTGGCGCCGACGGAAAGCAAAATCCGGTACATATCGGTTCGATTGATCGAGCCGTCGGCGTACAGCGATTGCACCAGGTTCGCCAGATCCGCGTTCCGCAATCCCAGGAAACGTGCGGCTGCGATCGTCGCGGTCAACTGGGCCGTCGTCGTCCCACTGGTGGCCGTGATCGTCACCGACCCCGCCGTCGCCGGCGCGGTATACAAACCAGTGGCGGAATCGATGATTCCAACCGTGGCCGTCCAGGCGAAGATCGGCTGGCTCACCATCGCATTGCCGAACTGATCGACGGCGCGTGCGCTGAACTGCGTCTGCGAATTGAGTGCGATGGATGTCGTCGACGGGCTGATCGTCGCACCCGCGAGCGATTGGGCGATCGTCACCGGCACGCTGCTGGTTACGGCACCACCCGCGGCATTCGCGATCCGGACGGCCAGCACATAGGTGCCGGCGGCGGCAAACGTCGCCACCGAATTCTTTGCGCCGTTCGACGCGTTGCTGCTGAACGTCGGCGCCGCGGCACCGGCGGGCATGGACGTCACCGTCCACGTGTACGTCAAGCCGGATTCACCGCCGTTGTCCGATCCGAGAACGGTGAGCGAGGCCGTACGAAGCGAGTCCACCGTCGCCGCCGCGGCATTGACCACCACCGGAGTCGAGGCCTGGGCGACGTGCAGCGAGATGGTTCCAACCGACCCGCCGTAGCCGTCGACCACAATCCGATATGTGGTGCCGGCCGTGGCGCTGAAAATGACCTTGCTGGTCCAGTTGCCGCCGCTGTCGTCGTTGCTGGCCACCGTCGACAGCCCGCTGACGGTCGTTCCCGTGTAGATTCCGAGCGTGGTGTCGAAGGTGCTGCCGATCGTGTCGATCTGCACGCTGCCCGTGGTGGGGGCGGTCCAGGCCCACCACACAGACCTGCCTCCCGAAACGCCCAAAACGTTCGGCTCACCCGCCTCCCGCGTGGCACCGACGTTCGTGCCCGAAGAAGCGGCCGACGCGCCGTTGAGGACGATCGCGTCGGCGAAGCCGTCGTTGGCCACAACCGTCCGCCGATAACCCGTATCGCCAACACTGAACGCGCTCACGGCGGCCCCGGCCTTCGACCTGACCCAGTAGTAGTACGTCGTTCCCGCGACAGCCGTGTTGTCACTGAAACTGTTGCCGGTGACGTCGACGACACTCACCCGGGTTGCAGCCGACGTCACGGTGGTGGTGCCCCGCCACACTTCATACGCGGTCGCCCCGGCAGCCGATGTCCAGGTCACCTGAACCCTGTCTGAAAACGTGCCGTCGCTCGCGGAGACGTTCGTCGGGGCGGGAATGGCCGTCGACAGCACCCGCAGCGAGATACTCCCCGTGGCCGTCCGGTATCCATCGACCGCAATCTGATACGCGGTGCCCGCCGAGGCAATGAAGTTGACCTTGCTCGTGAAATTGCCGCCGCCATCGTCGTTACTGGCGACGGTTGACAAGGCGTTGACGGACGTGCCCGTGAAGATCCCCAGGGTCGTGTCGAAGTTGCTGCCGATCGTGTCGATCTGCACGCTGCCCGAGGTGGGGGCGGTCCAGGTCCACCATACTGATCTGCCCCCGGAAAATCCGAGGATGTTCGGCTCGCCCGCTTCCCGAGTGGCGCCGACGTTGGTGCCGGCGGCCGACGCTGACGCACCGGTCAGGACAATCGCGTTGGCAAAGTTGTCGTTCGCGGCGGCACGCACGTCGCCCAGTCCGCTGCCGGCCGGCGCAAACCCCGAAAGTTTGGCGAGCGTCGTCGCGCTCAGGACGGCCCGACCCTCGAGGGTTTCAAACGCGATGAGCCGGGCATGGTCGCGCCGCACACTGCGATGAATCGCCCTCACACTGCGTCGACGGCCTCCAGCCTTGAGCCGAGAGCGAACAGGAGCCATAGCATCGCCACTGAGAACGACCATCGCAGAGCCCTCCTTTGCGAAATAATCCGCGACTTGTCTCCACCAAGACAAATCAAAACCGGCATGCCCCTGTTGAGGGAGTATTCTCTGCCGACGCTACGGTTTGTCAACCCCCCGCACACGCCCTGCCGGCCGGCAGGAAGACCTGCCGGTGATCGACATGTGCTCGCTGTGATGCCGCCCCGACCCGCGACCAGCTGACGCCGGCTGATTGCCGAATGCGGAGAAGATCTGCGCAAACGCCATTGACCGTCCTATCCTCTCCTTCGAAACCGGTATCAGGTACACTGGTCCGATGCCGAAGATCTTCGAGCAGGAAGGCTACTCGTTTTTCTTCTACAGCAACGATCATGCCCCCATCCACGTGCATGTCCGCCGGGGCGACGGGGAAGCAGTGTTCGTCGTTGAACCCAAAGTGGAGTTGCGAGAATCGTTCGGATTCAATGTGAGAGAGCTCTCGCGAGCGGAGGACCTCATCGATGACAATCTCGAACTCATCAAACAAAAATGGGCCGAATACCTTGGTTGATCGAGCCCTGAAGGCATGGCACGAGCGAGGAATGATCTTTGTCAGATTCGCCAGCGGCCATGAGGTGAGTTTTCCCACGAAGGGCAACCCGCGGCTGGAATCCGCCGCCGACGAAGACGTGGGCCGTATCGAAATCTCCCCATGTGGCCTGCACTGGCCGTCGCTCGACGAAGACCTTTCGTTTGCTGGAATCCTGGAAGGGCGTTACGGACAGCGGTGACTGCCTGCCCTGTGCGGAGGCAGCCAGACCGGCGGTGACGTTTGAGGGGGGCGGGCGATGCCGTCGGATCGACGAAACTCACCGTCATCTGAAACCGGAAAAGCACCGGTGTCCCGGTGCTTTTCAATACGCCCGGCTGGACAAGCGTTTGCGGGGATTCCTCGCCGACCGTCCCCAAGCCGTCACGGCGCTGGCGGTCGGCAACGTCGGCAGGCAGCGCGATGCCACGACCTCTCACCATCTCCCTCCCGGAGAGGGCCGGGGTGAGGGTGCACCGAACCACGACAAGCCCTGCTCACACGACACCTCCCGGATTGCCTGGGCGAAACTCATGGCGCGGGTGGGGGAGGAGTTTCCCCTCGAGCGCCCTTGGGTGCGGCGGCGACATCCGGCTCAGAGGGACGGCCGGCAGGAAGACCTGCCAGTGATCGACATCCGCTCGCTGTGAGTCGGGCGTCGCCAACCGGCTGATGACCGGATGCGGAGAAGATCTGCGCGAACGCCGTTGACCGTCCTAACCTCGATTGCAACGCATACTGTGTATGCGTATACTATTTTTACGTTTTGAAGGGTCGTCCCGCGACTGTGTACATGAGCACTGCTGAACTTCTCAACGAACTGGAAAAGTTGACGCCGGCGGAGCGGCAAGAAATCATGCGCCGTTTGGCAGCGATGGATCGAGGGTCGCACGATCTGCAGTCTCGGGGCATCGATGCCGGTGCCGCAGAGGAATTACGGGCTCAACTGGAACGGTTTGCCGAGGACTGGGACAGCCCTGAGATGCTCGCTTATGACGACTACGATGCCGCCAAGGGCCGCCTGTAGGCGCGGCGATGTCGTTCTCGTCTTGTTTCCGCACTCCGATCTGCGGACTGCAAAAACACGCCCCGCCGTGAGCGTGCAGGCCGATGACCTTCATACCGGCATGCCACAGGTGATCGTTGCGATGATCAGCGGTCGAATGTTTCGAGCCGGGCATCCGAGTCGAGTTGTGATCGCCGTCGCATCGCCGGCCGGCCGACAGTCGGGCCTGTTGGGTGATTCGGTCGTAATGGCCGACAACGTGGCGACGATTGGTCTGGCTGCCATCGATCGCGTCATTGGATCGATCCCCATGCTGGAGATCGACCTCGCTTTACGACGCACTTTCGCTCTCTGACGCAAAAAGCAAAAAGTTGACCGCCACTAAAAAAGCGTAGGACAGTCGTCCCCGGCGTGGGCTTGGGGATCGGCTGCCCGGTGGGCTCGCCGCCTGGTCCAGTCCCTCCGGCGTACTGATCATCGCCCAGAACGAAGGCTTCAGCCCCCGTTTTCAGCACGTTCCAGGACGGCAACGTCGTGTACCTCAACTACGCGGCCGGTTCTTCCGAAGTCCCCGAGATCGACCCCGCCGGCTTCGGAAGCGTCGCGGCGCTCGTCACGGCCGCGCTCGGCCTCATCGAGCGGCGGCGGTTGAGGAGGCGCAAACAGTCGCAGGCGGCCTGACGGGCTGAAGCGGGCGGCGTGACAGGCTGAAGCGGGCGGCGTGACAGGCTGAAGCGGGCGGCGTGACAGGCTGAAGCGGGCGGCGTGACAGGCTGAAGCCTATCCTACGGGCGGTAACGTCAGGCGCTCAGGGCCTCGCGGCTCGGCTTCGGTTCCTGCAGATAGTCGGGGAGCCAGTCGGTGTCCCCCTCCTCCGACGCCGTCACGGGGTGGGCCGCGTCGCCGTCCTGCTCCTCGTCGATCGAACCGCCGATGAACGAGTAGGCCACGGGGATCATGATCAGGATCAGGACCGTCGTCACCACCTCGCCGAACGTCATCGCCGCCGCCATCGGAATGAGGAACTGGGCCTGGAAGCTCCGGTCGAAAAGGAGCGGCAGCAGGCCTCCGACCGTCGTGATGCTCGTGAGAAACACCGGGCGGAATCGGACGCACCCCGCCTCGCGGATCGCGAGTTTGAGCGGCCGCCCCTCGCGGACCCGCTGGTTGATGAAGTCGATGAGAACGATCGAGTCGTTCACCACGATCCCGGAGAGGGCCACCACGCCGAACATCGTGAACAGCGACAGAGGCATGCCGAGAAGGGCATGGCCGAAGACGGCCCCGGCCGCCCCGAAGGGGATCGCCGTGAGAATGAGCAGCGGTTGCAGGTAGGAACGGAACTCGATCGTCAGCAGCACGAACATCGCGAACACCGACACGATGAATCCAAGCCCGAGGCTCCGCAGTGAGTCGTTCGTTTGCTCCTGCTCCCCTTCCCAGCGGACGCGGACGGCCGGATTCTCGCGAAGCAGCGTAGGCATCAGCCGCTGCTGGAGGTCGGCCACGATCTGGCCCGATGTCAGGCTCGAGATGGCGTCGATATCGGCGGTGACCGTGATCGATCGCTTCTGGCCGAGCCGGTTGATTTCCGAATAGCCGCGAGCCGCCTTGACGTCGGCGAGTTCGCCGAGCGGCCGGGCGATTCCGTCGGCGCCGCGAACCTGCACGTCGTCGAGCGCGGCGAGCGACCGCCGTTCGTCCCGCGGATAGGTCACCAAGAGCTTGACCTCGTGGCGACCGCGCTGCAGCCGCATCACCTCCTCGCCGTAGAAACTGGCCCGGATCGTCGAGGCGACATCGGCGAGCGAGACACCGAGTGCCTCGGCCCGCGGCTTCACCTTCATCTGGTATTCCCACTTGCCAGGCCGCGAGTCGTCGTCGATGTCGATCACTCCGGGATACTCGGCGAGCCACGCCTTCGTCTTTTCGACGGCTGCCTCGAGTTGCCGGATCGACTCCTCGTCGGACGAGGCGAGGAGCTTGAACTCGATCGCCTTGCCCGCCGGGCCGATGTTCTCGGTGGCGAATACCACGCTATCGGCGCCTGGCAGCGTGCCCGTGGCCTTCCGCCATTCGCTCAAAAACCGATCGCTGGTGACGGTGCGGTTCACCGCGTCTTCCAGCTCCACGCTCACGGCGCCCATGTGGCTGCCCCCCATCTTCGCCTCGACGCCCGGCTTGCCCTGCATCTCGATCGAACCGACGGAAGCGTACATGAAGGTCACGAGCGGCTTGGCTCCGGTGCCGAGGCGGGCCGCCGTTTCGTTCAGGGCTCGCTCGACCTGCGCGATGCCCGCCTCGGTGACGCTCGCCGGCGTACCGTCGGGATACACCAGGCGGGCCTGGATTCGCTTGGCATCGATCTTGGGGAAGATCTTGAACGGCGTGGTGCCGCTGCGAATCAGGCCCACGGCCAGAATCAGGATCGAAGCCGCTCCGGCCAGCACGGCCCAGCGATTCTCGATCGCCATCTCGAGCGCGGGCGCATAGGCGCACTTCACGAACCACTTGAGGCCGTTGTCGCACAAGCGTTGTACGAACTTGAGCAATGGCAGGAGCGGCCGGAAGGGAGTGCAGAGCCACTCGAACGTGCGGAGCAAGAAGCTGTCTTCGTGGGCGAGGTGGCCCGGAAGCACGAAGATCGCCTCGGAGAGCGACACGAGCAGCGTGGCGATGAAGGCGAACGGCATCACCGCGATGAACTTCCCCATCACGCCCGATACGAACAGGAGCGGCATGAACGTGATCACGGTGGTCATCACGCCCGAAACGACCGACGGCACGATCTCCGCCGTCCCGTCGATCGCGGCCTGGATCGGCCCCTTGCCCATCTTGCGGTGCCGTTCGACGTTGTCGCTCACCACGATCGCATCATCCACGTCGATCCCGACGGCCATCAGGAACGCGAACATCGAGAGCATGTTGAGCGTCTGGTCGCCTGCGAACATGAGCGCCCCGGTGCCGAGCATCGAGACCGGCACGCCCATCGCCACCCAGAACCCAACCTTGAGGTCGAAGAACAGGGCCAGGATCACGAACACGATGAGCAGGCCCTGCGTGCCGTTCGAGAGGAGCATATCGAGCCGCTCGCGCACGTCGACGGAAGCATCGGCCCAGGTGACCATTTCGTAGCCAGGCGGAAGCTGCGTCTCAGCGACGTAGTCCTTCACGGCGGCAACCATCGCCAGGAGGTCCTCGCCAGAACTCCTGTCCACGGACACGACGAGCCCATTCCGACCATTGATCCGGTTGCGGCCGGCCACGTCCGTGAAACCGTCACGCACACGACCAAGGTCGCCGACCGTGAGCACCAGGCCGTCCGGCAACGTCACGAGCGGCAACTTGGCGATCTCGTCGCCGGCGTACTTCTTATTCTTGCCGCGGAGGAGCACCTCGCCCCCCTCGCTGCGGATCGTTCCGCCGGGAAGTTCGAGATTCTCCCGCCTGATAATATCCGCGACGGCCTTGAGCGAGAGGCCGTATTTGCGGAGCGTCTCCTCCGAAATCTCGACGGCTATCTCGTAGTCCTTGCCGCCGGAGATGTTGACCGCCGACACCGCAGGCAAGGCGAGCAAGTCGTCGCGAACGCGCTCGGTGACGTCGCGCAGTTCAAGTTCGGAGCGTTCACCGCCATCGGCGGACGGCGGCGCGAGCACGCCCACTTTGATCGCAGGCGTTCGCAGCGTCACCTGCTCGACCTTCGGATCCTCGGCCAACTCCGGGAAACTCGGGATGCGCTCCACCTCGGAGCGGATCTCTCCGACGACCCTCTGGGCGTCATCCACCGTGTCGTTCATCTCGAAAACGCAGTAGCCCATCCCCTCGCGGGCCACGCTCGTGATCTTCTTGATCCCGACGACGCTGCGGCATGCCTCCTCGATCTTCTGGCAGATTCCCTCCTCCACCTCCTCCGGCGTGGCCCCGGGATAGGGGACGGTCACGAGCGCCATCTCGAGGTCGAACTCGGGAAACACCTCGCGACGCATCGAAGAGAAGCTCAGCCAGCCAATGACCGTGATCGCCACGAGCAGGACGTTCATGGCGGGGGTGTTACGGACCGTCCAGGCGATGATCGACTTCATGGTGACGTCTCTGCGAGCTCCATTCCATCCCGTGGGTTGGCCAACTGGCTCACGACAACGCGATCCGTCGCAAGCAGGCCGCTTTGCTCCTGGTCGTACACGACGCGGCCTGCCGCGGCATGGAACGGCCTGGGGTGGAGCACGTGCAGACGCCCCTCCCGCATCACGAACAGGTCGCCCGACGGCCGCACCGCCTCCTCGGGCACCGAAACGAGCGGCTGCGGCACATCAACCTGGAGCCAGACTTCGACGAACATGCCACGCAGGAGCGAACGGGGCGCGTCGGCAGGCAGCGTGGCGAGCGGCGCACCGTACCGGTCGATCGCACGCACGCGAGACGGCTCGGCGACGCGCACGCGGCAAGGAAGCGTCCGCGTCTTCTCATCGAGTCCACGGCCCTCGTATCGCGAGAGCACACCGTCCCACTCGTAGCGCCGATCGTCGATCGTGAACACGACCTTCGCGGGAGATTCCGGTACGTCCTGCCCGGTTCCAGATCGAGCGCCGTCCCTGCGGGCTCCCCACACCCTGGCGACCTCGTCCATGCGGAGATTGGTCTTCACCTCCGCTGAACTCGTGTCTTCGATCACGACGACCGGTGTTCCTTTGGCCACGAACGAGTCCTGCTCAACCTTGTCGTCGACCACCCGGCCGTCGGCCGGCGCGGTGATTCGCGTGCGCGCGAGATCGAGCCTCGACTTCGCGAGCATCGTCCCGGCGAGAGACTCCGCTTCCACCATTCGGTTGCGCCGCTTTGCGAGCACCCGCTTCTGTCCTTCCTGGGCCGTGAGCGCGTTGGCGGCCGTCAATTCGTCGCGCACGGCCCGATCATGCTCCGACTCCGTCACGATCCGGCCGGCTTTCAGCGTGTCGAGGCGAGAAACTTCCCGCCTCGCGAGTTCGACCTGGCGGCGGGCGAGATCGATCGCAGTCGCGTTTTGTGCGATCTCCTCGTCGATCTCGGCGATCATGAGCTTGGCCTGGGCGGCTTCACGCTCGAGCCGCTCGACGTCGAGCTCGTAATCGCGAGGATCAATTTCAAAAAGGATGTCACCCTTTTTCACCAGTTGCCCCTCGTTGCAGGCGTCCGTTTTTCGCAGCACCCGACCTGAAACCTCGGCTGCCAGCGTGACCTCTCGGAGCGGGACGACGATCCCGTCTGCCTCGATCTCGATCCTGCCATCACCGGCCTCGATGGCCGCCGTCCGCACCGGCGCGGCGGCAGGCTCCTCGACCGTCTTGCGAGGGGGCGGCTTCGGGCCGCCGAGGGCCATGAATCCACCGATGGCAGCGCCGAGAATCACAAGCGGCAGCACCCAGCGCAGGATCGCCTTGAAAATGATCATCGTCTCCGTTCCTTGAGAGGCAGAGGGGGGCCCAGACCGAGCGCGGCGAGCGCGAAGCGGGTGACGTGGGCGGCGAGTTGGGGTGGCGAATGCAGCGCGGCGAGCTCCTCAGAAGGAACGAGCATCGCAACCACGTCGCCCGCGGCCCGATACAGGAAGCACTGGCCGATGATGCTCAGGCCGATGCGGCGCAGCTCGGGATCGGCGATCGCGCCCTCGGCGAGTTCGTCGAGGATCGCCACGAGCACCGCGAAGTGGGGGCGGATGTAGTCCTCGACGAGTTCGCGGCAGGCGTCGGTCGGTTGCAGCACCTCGCGCATCATCAGCCGCACCTGCCAGGGCGGCTGGCCGAACCCCAGCATCCGCTCGAGCATGTTGGCGACGAAGTCGTGGAGCCGCTCGGCGGCGGGCGTGCTGGGCGGCCAGGCGGGGAGCGGCACCTGCCTGGCCCGGGCCTCGTGGGCGTGCTTCACGCTCTCGATGTAGAGCCGCCGCTTGTCGCCGAAGTAGTAGTTGACCGCGGCGACGTTCACACCCGCCTCGAGGCAGATGTCGCGGACCGTGGCCGCCTCGTAGCCGTGCTCGGCGAATTCCTGACCGGCCGCGAGCAGGATCCGCTCCCGCGGGTCTTCTGCGACCCGGGGCCCAGACTGGCAGTTGGACTGGCGGTCGGACTGGCTGCGGACGGTGGACATGCGGAAAAGGCCCTGGGGCACGCGTTTCAAACGGCTGTTTCAATCAACTGTATATGGAGTGAACTGCAGAGCCAAGATGGGAATAACAAGCCGACTTTACAACCCGGCGGCGCAGCGGCGGCCGCTCGCCATGGCCCCGTTGATCGACGCGCTCGCGCAATGGTCGCCGCAGACGAGGAGCCCGGGCGCGAGCCGGGGCGACGGCGGGCGGGCCGCCCGCGCAGCCACCGATTCATCGGGCAGCGCTTCCGACACGTGAACGGTGTTCAGATGCCGCCACGCGGCGGCGTCGCTCCCAAGCCATCCCGCCGCCTGGCGCCGCACGGCGTCCACGAGCGTGTCGCCGGCCCCCTGCCACCCGCCGCGAATCGACGCCGTCACGAGCGCGGCACCTGAAGGCGCATACCCCGACACCACGTCCGACGGCACCGTGAGATTGTCGATCGGGCCGGCGGGCTCGGCGCTCACGACGAGGATCGGCTCCGCGAGCGGCGACCGCTCCGCGGCGAAGGCGACGAGTGTCGTGCCCTTCATCCGCCGCGACCGCCAGCTCTCCGTGAAGCGCCGTGGCAGGAGCCGCGCCGCCGCCGGAGCCTCCGTCGCCACCACCACCTCCCGGGCGGTGCGCTCCGAACCGTCGGCCATCACCACCCGCCCCGGCTCCACGCGGCCGACCGCCGCCCCGAGCTCCACCGCGCCCGGCGGCAGGCCGGCCGCCAGCTGCGCGGGGATCGCCCCCATGCCCCCCTGCGGCAGGCAGGCGCGCCCGAGCGCGAACATCGCGAAGTCGAACTCGAACACCGTGGCCGACGTCTCGAGCGCCCGCTCGAGAAACACGCCGCCGAAGAACGGCTTGAAGAAGTTTTCCACGAAGCGTGCGGAAAATCCCCGGGCCGCGAGGGCATCGCGGGTCGAGCGGTCGTGTGCGGGCCCGGCTGCGTCGGGGTCGATCGCTCCGGTCCGCACGCCGCGGATCGCATCGGCCCGCAGCCGCGCCGTCCGCAGGCCGTCGAGAATCCCCACGCTTCCCGCGAGCACGCCGCGGATCGCCGCGAGCGGCCGCCGCCACGGATCGCTCACGGTCCGCAGCCGGCCACCCTCGGCCACGAGGGCCCCCGGCTCGAACCGGCCGAGATCGAGCGCGGCCAGATCGAGCTGCCGCCGCCCCTCGGGATAGGCGTCGTTGTAGACCTGAAAACCGCGGTCGATCCGAAACCCCTCGACGGCATCCGTCGCCACGCGCCCCCCGACCCGATCCGCCGCCTCGAGCACGGTTACGGTTCGGCCAACGCGCACCAACTCCCGCGCGCAGACGAGCCCGGCCAGCCCGGCACCGACGACGATCACGTCATCTGGCATGAATTTTCCAATCGTGGATACATCACTTTATCCAAACGTAAACCGGGGAGGCGAGGGGTTACCCCTGCCGTTGAGACGGCGTATGTGACCAGCGGAGCCATGGATGGCGCAGCGCAGGCACATCCGAGTGAGCCGGAGCCTGGCGTCCGGCGAGACGGTACGGGGTAACCCCGAGCCGGACTGGGCGAGTTGAGGGGAACGCAGGACAGGCGAGACGCCTGCCCCACGGGCCATCACAGCGGCCGCACCACCGACTGGCTCCGCCAGTAGTCAAACAGCGTCTCGATCGAGTTCACGCCGCCCCCCATGCCGCTCTTGTTCACACCGCCGTAGGGCACGCCGCGTGGGAAGACGTTGTGGGCGTTGATCCAGCTGTTTCCCGCCACCATCGACTCGGCGATCCGGGCGGCCCGGCCGAGGTCGCTCGTCCAGACGCTGTTGGCCAGGCCGTAGTCGGTGTCGTTGGCCATCGCCACGGCCTCGTCCTCGTTCGCGAACGTGGCGATGTAGGCCACCGGCCCGAAGATCTCCTCGCGGGCGGCGACGTTGTCGAGCTTCCCGGCGAGGAGCGCGGGCTTCACGTAGAACCCGTCCTGCCCCGGCACCTCGGCGGGGCCGCCCGGCAGCACGGCCTCGGCCCCTCCGGCACGCCCCTTCTCCAGATACGAGAGCACCCGCGCCCGCTGCTTCGCGTTGACGACCGGCCCCATGTTCGTACCGCCGGCGAGCTGGTAGCCCACCTTGATCGTTTCGAGCCGCCGCACGCACTCGTCGGTGAACTGCCTGGCGATCGACGTGTGCACGAGCCAGCGCGTCGCGTCGCAGCACACCTGGCCCGTGTGAAACGTGATCGCATTCACGAGCTTCTGGGCCGTCTGCGGCACGTCGACGTCGTCGAACACCACCGCCGCCCCCTTGCCGCCGAGCTCGAGCTTCACCGGCACGAGGTTCCTGCCACAGGCCTCCCCGACGAGCCGCCCCACCTCGGGCGAGCCCGTGAAGCTCATCCGCCGGATGCCGGGATGCGCTGAAAGCCGACGTTGATCACGCCGGCCGGGATGCCCGCCTCGCGGGCCAGCCGGCCGAGGTAGATCGTGGAGAGCGGCGTATCCTCCGCCGGCTTGATCACGACGGTGTTCCCCGCCGCGAGCGCCGGCGAGATCCCCCAGCCCACGAGCAGGAGCGGAAAGTTCCACGGAAAGATGAAGCCGCAGGCCCCCCAGGGCTGGCGGATCGTCCACGCCTCGTGGCCCGCCACGGCGAGGGCGCTCCGCCGCTGCACGTGGAGGGCCATGTCGGCGAAGTAGCGGAGCGTGTCGATGCAGTTCTGCACGTCCCCTTCGGCGTGGGCGAGCAGCTTGCCGGCGTCGAGCGCCTCGATCTGGGCGACCGCGTGCTTGTGCTTCTGGAGCGCGTCGGCGAGCCGCTGGATGTGCACGCCCCGCTCGTTCGGCGGTAGCGCCGCCCAGCCCGACTTCCTGAACGCCTCGGCCGCCGCCTGCACGGCCCGATCGACGTCGTCCGCGGAAAGCACGTGAAACTCGGCGAGCGGCTCGCCCGTGCCGGGATCGAGCGTCTGCATCGTCCTGCCGGTCGAGCCGGCCACGTCCTTCCCGCCCACGACGCTCGCCAGTGGCCCGCCGGCCAGGAACGCCTCGACCTCGGGGAGCAGGCTCGGTGCGGTGATCGTGGCCATGATCGGCGTCTCCGGAAGGAACAGGGACGGGGTTTCACTTCGTATCTTCGGCAACCCGGGCACGTCCCTGCAAGGGTGCGGCGGTGGAAAAAGTATTACGCGTTGTGCAGGGTCTCGGCGAGCCACCGGCCGGCGGCCAGGCCGCTCGCGGCCGCGCCCTCCACCTTCGGGCCTGCGAACGCGTCGCCGCAGCAGACGAGCGGCGGCCGATTCGCCACGGCCACGTACGGAGCCTCGAGGACGGTCGTCGGCGTCGCGAACTTCCAACGCTGGAGCGACTGCTCAACGATCGCCGCGTCGCCGATCCACGGGGCCGCGAGATCGCGGAGCGTGCGGCTCACGGCGTCGGGCGCGTCGTCGAACCGCTCGCGGCTGAATGCACCCGACGCGTGCACCGTGAGCGCCGGCACCGGCGAGATGCCCTTGAGGTGATTGTCGGCGAGCCAGGAGATCGGCCCCGACGCACACTGGATGCCGCCCGGCGGCGGCACGCGGCTCGGCCGGTCGAGCACGAGCATGAGCGCGAAGCACGGGTCGTAGGCGACCGCGGCGAGCCGGCGCCGGGCGTCGCCGTCGATCAGCCCTGGCGCCGGCAGGCCACCCGCCGCGAACAGATCGAGCGCCTGCGGCACCGGCGCCGTCACCACGCAGCCGGCGAAGCGGATCGCCTCGGCCCCGTCGATCTCGAGCCGCACGCTCTCGCCGTCGAGGGCGATCGCCGTGACCCGGGCGCCCGTTCGCAGGGCCACGCCACGCGCGCCGAGCCTCTCCAGCAGGAATTTCGGCAGGTCGGTCATGCCGCCCGCCCCGCGGTAGCGCGGATGGCCGTCGTCGGCCGGCACCACCTCGGCGTTGATCGATTCCGCCTGCGCGAAGCCCGAGGTCCAACGCGCGACCCGGCCGGCCTCGACCGCCGCGGAGACGATTCCCCCGAAGGAGTCGCCCCGGACGGTGAAGAACTGCGCCCCGTGGTCGAGCACCGCATCGCCGAGCCGGCGCGTGGCCATCCGGCCGCCGACGCCGCGGCTTTTCTCGACCACCACGACGCCGCACCCGGCCGCGACCAGTTCATCAGCGGCACGGAGCCCGGCGACGCCCCCCCCCACGATCGCGACGTCTCGGCGTGTCGAGGCCCGGGTCGCCATGACGACAGGATAGCCCCGCCCGCGCCGCCCCCTCAATCGACCGTTCCAGGATGCCGACCCGGGCCGGTTTCCGCGACCTGGCCGGGGCGTTTTTTCGGCTTGCGGCGGGGCGGATTTTTCGGAACTGTCTTCCGCGCGCTTCCGCACGGCCGGGCCCGACGCTTCGGCCGCTTGCCCTTTTCCCGCCGAGGCCCGCCATGAAATCCTTGCCGCCCCGGTGCAGGTCCCGTCGCATCGCCGCCGTGGTCCTCGGCGGGTGCCTCGGCCTCCTCTGCGGCCGGCCCACGGCGGCAGCCGAACCAGGTGGCCGCGACGCCGCGGCGAGCCTGCTCGCCCCTGCCGACACGTCGAGCCCGCGGGACACGCTGCGCGGATTCTGCGCCGCGATCGACAGGCTCTACGGCTCCCTGTCGAGCGATCGGCCTACCAGCCGGCGCGAAAACGAGCCGCTCATCCGCCGCACCCTCTCGTGCCTCGACCTCACCGGCATCGCCTCCTCGCTCGCCGAAGCCCGCGGTCAGGAGGCGGCCGTGTGCCTCAAGGAGGTGCTCGATCGCGTTGGAATTCCGGGCGACGCCGCCATCCCGGGAGACGAGGAGGTGGCCAAGTCGGCCCCGAAGCGCTGGCGGGTGCCGGGCACCGAGATCGTCATCGCCCGCGTCACCGAGGGCCCACGCGAGGGCGAATACCTGTTCGATGCCGACACCGTCGCCCGATCGGGCGAGTTTTTCGCCCGCGTGACCCATCTCCCCTACGCGGCCGACGCGGGCAGCCCGGGCCTGCACGACCTGTACGTCACGGTGGGTGGCTGGATGATCCCCGAATCGTTCGTGCGGGGGCTGCCGACGTGGGCCCACACGCCGATCCTCGGCGAGACGGCCTGGCAGTGGATCGCCGCCGCCGTCCTCGTCGCCTGCGCCGCGGCCGTGGTGCTCGCGGCCAGGCTGGTGTCGGCCGCCGGAGGTGACGCCCGGGCCGCCGGCCCGCTCCGCCCCGTGCGGGCGTTCGTCTTTCCGCTGGCGGTAATCGGCTCGGCGCTGGTGCTCGACTACGCGCTCACCTCCCAGGTGCGGTTCACGGGCGACGCGCTCTACGCCGCGAAGCTCGCGCTGCGGATCCTCGTCTACACCGGCGTGATCGGCATCGTGGTGGCGGCGCTGCACGGGGCGACGGAATTCGTGATCCGCTGGCGGCGGATCGGCTCCGGGGCGATCGAGGGGCAGCTGGTGCGGCTGGGCTGCAAGGTCACGACGTTTCTCGTGGTGTCGTACCTCGTGATCGTGGGAGCGGATTCGCTCGGCCTGACGGTGACGCCGCTGGTGGCCGGCCTGAGCGTCAGCGGCCTCGCGTTCGCGCTCGCCGCGCAGTACACGGTCGAGAACCTGATCGCGGGCATCGTGATCTTCATCGACAAGCCGGTGCGGATCGGCGACGAGTGCCAATACGGCGACGTCCTGGGCACCGTGGAGCGGATCGGCCTGCGATCGACCCGGATCCGCTGCGTCGATCGCACGCTGGTGACGGTGCCCAACGCCGAGTTCGCCAAGGAGCAGCTGGTGAACCACGGCTGCCGCGACCGGTTCCTCCTCCGCCACGTCCTCAGGCTCCCGCCCGACGCGGCCCCCGGCCGGATCCGCCGGGTTCTCGAAGGCGTCCGCACGATGCTCACGGAGCACGGCGCCGTGGCGGACGATTCGGTGCGGGTGCGGCTCGTGGCCTGCGGCGGCGACTCGGTCGACGTGGAGGTGTTCGCCTACGTCCTGACCCGCGAGCACCCCCTCTTCCTGGAGGTCCAGGAGGAGGTGCTCTTCCGGATCATGGAGATCGTCGCCGATTCGGCGGCCGGCGGCGGGCCCGTCCAGCCGACGCTGCGAACCGCGGCCTGAACCGCCGCCCGAGCCCGGTTTTCCGGCCGAATTCTTGACAGGCCCGGGTGCATGTCCTACCGTGCCGGGCTGCGACAAATCGCCCAGTTTCTCCAGATCGCCCGGCGAGCCGCGTGGTGCGGAACGGTGGTCGGGGCCCCCTGCACGGAATGGCAATGCCACACCTCCTCCTCACCGGGGCCACCGGACTGCTCGGCGGCCAGTTGCTCGCCCGCCTGCTGCTCCGCGGCCGCGACGTGGCGGTGCTCGTGCGCCCCTCGGGGAGGGACACGGGCCGCGACCGGATCGAGGCCATCCTCGCCCGCGAGGAGGAGGCACTCGGCAGTCTGCTGCCGCGGCCCGTCGTGTTCGAGGGAGACCTGACGGCGCCCGCGTGCGGCCTGGCCGACGCCGAAATAGCCTGGCTCCGCCGCGGCTGCTCCGCGGTGCTGCACAACGCCGCGTCGCTCGAGTTCGTGGGGGCCGACCGTGCCGGGGAGCCCTGGCGGACGAATGTCACGGGCACGAAGACGCTGCTCGAGCTCGCGCACCGGGCCGGGATCGCGGAGTTCCACCACGTCTCGACGGCATACGTCTGCGGACTGGCACCGGGGCCGATCCCCGAGGAGCCCTCGTCGGGAGCGCACGGCTTCCGCAACGACTACGAGGCGAGCAAGCACGAGGCCGAACGGCTCGTCCGTTCGGCGGCGTTCCTCCACCGGCCCACGTTCTACCGGCCGGCGGTGATCGTGGGGGATTCCCGCACCGGGGCGACGACGACCTACCACGGCCTGATGGCGATGCTGCAGCTGATGACGGTGATCGTGCGCAGCCTGCCGGCCGACGAGGCGGGATTCCGCAAGGTGCCGATCCGCCTGGCCATGACGGGCGACGAACAGCGGAACATGATCCCGGTCGACTGGGTGGCCGAGGTGCTCGCACGGCTCGTGGGCGATCCGGCAGCCCGCGGCCGGACGATCCACATGGCCCCCGATCGTCCGATCACGATCCGGGAGATCATCGATTTCACGAGTTCCTACCTGAACTCGGGCGGCCTGGAGTTCTGCGGTCCCACGAGGCCGGAACGCCTCAACGACGTCGAGCACTTCGTCTACGGCGGGAAGGGTCTCTACGAGGCCTACGAGCAGACCGACCCGGTGTTCGAAACCGCCACGCTGCGGGAGCTCGTGCCCGACCTGCCATGCCCGGTCATCGACGAGGCGATGATCCACCGGTTTCTCGCCGCGGGTGACGCCGACCGCTGGGGCAAGCGACGGCAGCCGCTTCCGCAGGTGGAGACCTGGGCGGCCGACGTCCTCCGCCAGCTCGAGCCCGATGCCCTGTCCTCCCTCGTCCGCGGCCTCCACGGAGGCGTCCTTCCGCCGGCGCAGGTGGGGCTCGAGGCGGTCGGCCCGGGCGGCGGCTCGTGGACGATCCGCCGCACCGGGGATGGAGGCTCCCGCATCGAGCCCGGGATCCACGACGGCGTGGAGCGCATCAGGATCAGGGCTGCGGATCTCGCCCCGCGACGCCCGCCGCGACAGCGTCCGGCCGCCCAGCGAACCACCGCGCGGGCCACCGCCTCGGTCGACTGACCGCCGCCCCGCGCGGAGGCGTTCCCCCGGCGATGACCACGGCGGTCCGGCCGTCGACGTGCTCGACGTCGTACACGATTCCGCGCCACTCGATCGACCGGGCGGTGACGGCGTGGGCCATCGCCCACGCGTAGACGGCCTGCGTCGCCGGGATCAGGGCCCCCCACCGGATGAACCGCCCGGCGGAGAACGGCGGGATCCCCCTGCCTGCGGCCGCGGCCGCGGCGCGGATAGCACCCGCGATGATCGCGACCATCAGCACGCTCACGACCTCGTAGATCAGGACGGCTCCCGCGACGACCGCGCACGAGGCGTGGTCGCCGACCGCCCATGCCCCGAGGGCCGCGGCCGCTCCGGCGACGAGCACGAGCGAGGTGCCGAGACCGTGCGCCGCCACCAGCGGCCAGGCCGGGTGGTGCAGCCGCGCGGTCAGGAGCTGGCGCGCGATCCAGCGGGTGAGCGCCCCCCAGCCGATGTCGTCGTCCGTGTCGACCGCCGTCAGCGCGGGCACGAACCGGTAGGCCCAGCCCGAGCGGGCCAGCGGCGCGGCCAGCGCCGTGTCCTCGCAGAGTGTCGACTCGATCTCCTCGACCCAGCCGCACGCATCCGCCGCCTCGCGCCGCACGGCCAGCGAACCCCCCCACGGGATGCCGAACGTCGTCATCTGGACGATCGCCCCGGCGTTCCACAGGGCCCGCACCACGCCGGGCGACGAGCCGCGGACGGGCTCGTACCAGCGATTGCCCGACACGGCCCCCACGCCCGGCCGCAGGCATTCGTCGACCATGGTGTGCAGCCAGTCGACGTGCACGACGCAATCGGCGTCGACGAGGGCCACGACGCGGGTTTCGGGGGCCAGCGACCGCAGCGCCTGCCGCAACGACGCGCACTTCAGCGATCCCCGCGACGGCCGCGCGGCCAACGGCTCGACGGCGTGGCCGTTCCACGAGGCCCCCTCCCCCGCCAGCCGCGTCACCGCCGCCTCGGCGACCGGCCACGCCGGGTCGTCGGTCGAATCGACCACGACGCGCAGCCGCCATGCGCGATGCGATTGCCGGGCGAGTGCCGCGAACACGTCGGGCAGCGTCGCGTCGCAGCCGCGCAGGCAGAGGACGACCTCGGCGGGGATCGCGGCCGATTCGTGCCGCGCGGTCCCCCGGCCGACGAACTCGCCCGTCCGCAGGCGCACGATCCGCGCGAACCAGAGCGTGAGCACCACCTGCGGCACGAGCAGGGCCCCGAGGCACAGGGCGAGCACCGCCGCTCCGGACGGATGCGCGAGCGCGGTCATCGGGCCGCCACCTCGGCCCCGGGGGCCGTCTCCACCGGCCGATCGTCCCGTGCCAGGCTCTCGACGAGCTCGGCGAGCCAGGCCCGCGCCCGGGCCGGTGGGACGCGGGCGGCGTCGACGTGAAACGCGACCGTCCGGCGGCCCCGCGTCTCGTGGGTGGCGGCGGCGAGCGCCGTCCCGGGGCGGAGCGGCGGCACCATCCACCATCCCGCCAGGCGGCCCGCCCCGACCCGCAGGCAGCCGGCATCGTCGAGGAGGGGCGACCGGACGAAGCAGCCACCGAGGTTCGAGAGCACGGCGGTCGACTGCGGCTGCGGCCGCGCCACCGTCCGCCTCAGTCCGCCGGGGAGCCAGCGGCCGACCTCGAGGCTGAGCGGGAGGACGTGGCCGAGGGCGTGGGTGCGGATGACGTCCATCTCCTCCCTGAAGCTGCGGGCCAACGCGGCCTCGTCGCGGCGGTCGGCCGCCCCGGTGGTCCGATTTCGTGCGCAGGCTCAGCGGCGTCGCGAGGCGGATCCAGGCCGCGCCGCCGTGCCGGGGGTCGCGCCCCTCGAGGTGCCTCCCGAGCGTCGCCACGAACGACGTCATCAGCAGGTCGTTGACCATCACCCCGGCGGCCCGCGCCCGCCGCTCGAGCCTTTCGACCTCCCGCTCGTCGAGCGTGGCCGAAAGGATCGTCGGACGCCACGCGTCGGCCGCGGCGCCCTCGGTGCCGCTCGATGCTCCGGCACCGGGGGGCCGGTCGGTGAGCGAGGCCACCTCGCGCGACACGAACTGCCCCACGCCCTCGAGCCCCTTGGCGAGGCGCGGCAGGAGCCCGAGGAACTCGCGCCACGAGCCGGCCACGCGGCCCCGCTTGTCGACCGCGGCCAGCGTGTCGGCCGGATCCCGGCCCCGCCGCCCCTCCCTGCCCGCGGCGCGCAGGAACCAGCGTTCCACGAAGCCGAGGAGCCCCAGACCGTCACAGGCGGCATGGTGCACGGCGACCACGATCGACCAGTCCGAGGCCCGCTCCACGAGCGTCGCCCCGATCATCGGCCCGCGTGCCGGGTCGATCCGCCGCAGGGGCGGCACCGATTCCCCGGCGGCGATCTCCGCGACCTCGAGCGCCGGCGGCTCCGCTGCGACCCACCGGGGCCTGCCGCGCGGCGGCCGCACGATCCGGGCGGTGAGCAGCGGCTCCTGCCGCAGCGCGGCGCCGAAGGCCTCCGCGAGCCCGGGGGGCGGGGGCCCGTCGGCGAAGTCGAACCGCGCCACGATCGCCATCGGGTGCGAGGGGCGGTCGTCGAGGAGCATGAACTCCTCGAACGCCGTGAGCGGCAGCCCGGCGGGCGGCAGGGCACACGGCTGGGCGTCTGTTCGCGAAACCATGCTCGTGCCTCGACCGCCCCGCCCGGGGGCATCCCTTCGACCCCGCAAGGATAGCCAGCCCGGGCGGGCGATCTCAATCGCCGGCCCGCCCGGGCCGCGGCCGGTTCAACCCGCGGGAAACAGTGACCCCAGGAGGTCGGTCGTGCAGGGCATCCGGCTCGCGGCCAGCACCTCGCCCGCGGAGCAGCCGGCCATCATCCCGGCCGTCTCCGCCATCGACCGCACCCGCGGAAACACATGGGCCTTCTCCGGCGGGAACTGCGACGCGTAGCACGCGACCGCCGCGAGCTTGGTCTCGAGGTGCCCGGCGATGTCGACGACGATCGGCCAGTGCCCGTGCGGCACGCCCGGAATCCCCGCGAACAAAAAGTAGGTGAGGAACTGCGGCACGGTGTGCACGGGCAGGCCGGCGAACGCGTCGTCCCACTTCGTGAGCCGCGCGTAGAACACGGCGGCCTCGGTGATCGCCACGGCCTGGGCGTGGTCGGGCGACGCCAGCGGCGTCCGGTCGCCGAGCCCGAGCACCACCCGTGGCCGCCAGCGGCGGAGGATCGTCGCCAGCGCCACCCGCACCTCGAACGAATCGAACAGCCTCCGGTTCGGGAAGGGAAGCGTCTCGCGGTGGACCACGCCGAGCGTCTTGGCGGCGGCCGCGGCCTCGGCGAGCCTCTCCTCGGGGCCGCTCGACCGCGGCGTCGGCTCGCCGTCGGTGAGGTCGACGATCCCCACCCGCCTGCCCTGGGAGGCGAGCAGCGAGAGCGTGCCCCCGCAGCCGATCTCGACGTCGTCGGGATGGGCCCCCACGGCGATCACGTCGAGCGGTGCGGGGAGTTGCGTCACGATCGGGCCGGCTTCGTCGCCGCGATGAGAAAGCTCGGGTTGAGCGCCTCGAAGCGGATGCGGTCGAGCTGCTCCACCCCCCGGGCGACGTTGACCATCCAGTAGGCCGCGTCGGTCGACCGAGACCGCAGCAGCGCGTGCACGGAGGCCAGGTTCTCGATCGAGTTGCACGCGGTCACGAGCCGGCCGCCCGGCTTGAGCCGCTTCCAGGCCTCCTCGACGAGCATCTGCACGTCGCGGCCGCTGCCCCCGACGTAGACCGCGTCCGGGTCGGGCAGGTGCAGCCACGCCTCGGGGGCCCTGCCGAGCACCGCCCGGAGGTTCGCCACGCCGAACCGCTCCGCGTTGGCCGTGATCAGCCGGTGATCGTCGGGATCCATCTCGATCGCATGGACGGTGCCGGTGGCGGCGATCCGCGCCGCCTCGAGGCTCACCGAGCCGCTGCCGGCGCCGACGTCCCACACGACGCTGTCGGGCCGCAGCGCGAGCTCCGCGAGGGCCAGCGACCGCAGCTCCGCCGGCGTGAGCAGGCCCCGCTTCGGCCGCGACTGCAGGAAGCACTCGTCGGCGTTGCCGAACAGCCTGCTCCCCGCCTGGCCGGGAGCGTCGGCGGCGCGGGCCTTCCGCACCAGGATCATCACGTTGAGCGGTCCGAACGACTCCCGGGCGATGTCGCCGAGCACCCCCTGCGTCACCCGCTCGTCGGGCGAGCCGAGATTTTCGCACACGTAGGCGTGGAAGTAGTCGATCCCCTCGTCGAGCAGCGCCCGGGCCACGGCGGCCGGCGGCCACTGCTCGCTCGTGAACAGGCCCACCGTCTCGCTCGTGCGCACCTTGTCGACCACCCGCTCGATCGACTGGCCGGCGAGGTTGGCGAGAAACGCCTCCTCCCACGACTCCTTCACCCGTGCGAAGGCCAGTTGCATGCTGCTCACGTGCGGCACGACCTCGAACCGTTCCTTGCCGAGCTTCCCGCACACGTAGCGGGCGGTGCCGTAGAACAGCGGGTCGCCCGAAGCGAGCACGACGAGCCGCCGCGGGCCGGCGGCCTCGATCCGCTCGCACAGTTCCTCGAGGTTCGCCGTCGTCTGGAGCCGCGTTGCGAGCGCCGGCGGCAGGAGCGCCGCGCACGACTCTGGCCCGAGCAGCACGTCGGCCCCCTCCAGTACGCGCCGGGCCTGTGCCGTCACGCCGTCGACGCCGTCGTCGCCGATGCCGACGATGTGGACCTTCGGGGCCTCCATCAGGCCTGGAACGAACTGCCGCAGCCGCAGCTCTTCTTGGCGTTGGGGTTGTTGAACGTGAAGCCGCGCTTGTCGATCCCCTCGTGGAAGTCGAGCGTCGTGCCGTCGAGGAACAGGTCGCTTTTCTTGTCGACCACGACGGGCACGCCGTGCTGCTCCGAACGGGAATCGACCTTCGGATCCCAGGCCGTGTCGAAGCCGAGCGAATACTGGAACCCGCTGCAGCCGCCGCCGGCGACACCGACGCGGAGTACCGTCTCGGGGGCGAGCTTCTGATCCGTGATGATCTTCTTCACTTCGAGGGCGGCTTTTTCGGTGAGCATGACCGACATGGGATGGCAACTCCTTCGCGGATGGGGCGCTGTGCTGCCCGCGAGCAGCATCTTCAGGACCTCTTCGTTGAATATAGTCGTCACCCTGCGGGGCGGAAAGTCGTCTTTCGCCCGCCCCTGCCCTGACCCCATGTGGGACAGGCTTCAGCCTGTCATGCCCCCATGTGGGACAGGCTTCAGCCTGTCATGCCCCCATGTGGGACAGGCTTCAGCCTGTCATGCCCCCACGCAACCGTCCCACCCCCGCGGCGATACGTTCCGCGGCCGCGTCGATCTCGGCCTCGGTCGTGAACCGCGAGAGGCCGAAGCGCAGGCTCGCGCGGGCCTCGTCCTCGGTCAGGCCGAGGGCCAGCAGCACGTGGCTCGGCCGCGGGCTCTCCGACGAGCAGGCGCTGCCGGAACTGAGGGCGAGGCCGTCGGCGGAGAGCGTGGCGAGGAGCGAGTGGCCGTCGACGCCCGGGATCCGCACGTTGAGGTTGTTGACCAGCCGGACCGCGGGGTCGTCGAGCGGCGGACCGTTGAGGGTGGCGCCCGCGACGCCCTCCCGGAGCAGCCGCCAGAGCCGGTCGCGGAGGGCACGCAGCCGCGCGGGCTCCGTCCCCAGCGCCCCCACGGCGAGCCGGGCCGCCGTCGCGAGCCCCACGATCGCCGGCACGTCGAGCGTGCCGCTGCGCATCCCGCGCTCCTGGCCGCCGCCGTGCACGAGCGGGTCGATCCGCACCACCCGCTCCCGCCGCCGCACGTAGAGGAGGCCCGCCCCCTTCGGCCCGTGGAACTTGTGGGCTGAGAAGCTCGCGAGGTCGGCGCCGAGCCCGTCCACGGCCACCGGCATCCGGCCGAGGGCCTGCGCGCAGTCGACGTGCAGCACCGCGCCGTGCGCGTGCACCCGTGCCGCGATCGCCGGCATGTCCTGCACGACGCCGATCTCGTTGTTGGCGAGCATCACCGACACGAGGAACGTGTCGGGCCGCAGCGCCGCGGCGACGGCCGCGGGCGGCACGCGGCCGGTGCCCGGCTCCACGGCCAGCCGCGTCACCGCGAATCCCGTCCGCTCCAGATGCCCGACCGGGTCGAGCACGGCGTTGTGCTCGGTGGCCACGGTCACGACGTGCCGCCGGGCGGGCGGCGTGCGGGCCGCATGGCCGAGGATCGCGATGTTGTTGCTCTCGGTGGCGCCGCTGGTGAACACGATCTCCCGGGGCGTCGCCCCGATCGCGGCCGCCGCCGCCTCGCGGGCCTCGTCGACCGCCCCGCGGGCCTCGCGGCCCATCTCGTGGGTCGCACTGCCGGCGTTGCCGTAGCGGTCGGTGAGCCAGGGCAGCATCGCCTCGAGCACGCGGGGGTCGAGGCGGGTCGTGGAGTGGTTGTCGAGGTAGATCCTCACACCGCGATTGTACCGTCACGGAGCGCGTCGAGGGCGATCTGCGACCAGGTCTCGAACCGGTCGCGGGCCTCGAGCAGGGCGGCGAGCGTCTCGAAGCCGCAGTCGACGACGGCGCTCTCCCGCGCCGAGACGTCCGGCCTCTCCAGCTCGAGGACGTGCACGACGCCGAGGTGCACGCTGCCGACGGCGTTCGAGTCGTCGTTGATGAGGCCGACGCACCGCGACGTCCAGCCACCCTCGATGGCGATCTCCTCGGCGAGCTCGCGCCGCATCCCCGCCTCGTACGACGTGTCGTCGCCGTGCGCGCCGTCGCAGCTGGCGATGTGCCCGCCGATGCCGACCGACCGCTTCGCCCGCAGCCGTGCGTCCCCCTGTCCGCCTCCGCGGGTGTAGGCGAAGTAGCGGATGGCGGCGTCCGGGCCGCGGTGCGCGAGCACGCAGTAGGGGATCAGCTGCTTGAACGACGGGTCGTCCTCGACGGCGGCCCGCGGCCGCCACGACGTGTGCCGCGGGTCGAGAAGCGCCGGAAGATAGCCGCCCACGTCGCCGCGAAAGCCCTGGAACGCCCCGACCGCCTCGAACAGCGACCGCGGCACCACGAGCACGTCTTCCTGCGGAATCGACGCCATGACCCATCGTTGTACCGGCACACGCCCCGGGCCTGGAAGGCCCGCCCTACACGATCAGCATCGCGTCGCCGTAGCTCAGGAACCGGTACCGCTCACGGACCGCCTCGGCGTACGCCGTGAGGATCAACTCCCGCGACGCGAACGCGCTCACGAGCACGAGCAGCGTCGTCCGCGGCAGGTGGAAATTCGTCACCAGGCAGTCGACGGCCCGGAACGAGAACCCGGGCCGGATGAACAGGTCCGTGGGGCCCGACCAGGCCGAGATGCCGCCCGACCGGGCCGCGGTCTCGAGCGTGCGCACGGCCGTCGTGCCCACAGCCACCACGCGGCTGCCCCGGGCCTTCGTGGCCGCGACCGCCGCCGCCGTCGGCTCCGGGCAGGCGCACCACTCCGTGTGCATGGCGTGGTCGTCGAGTCGTTCCACCGTGATCGGCCGGAACGTGTCGAGCCCGACGTGCAGCGTGACCTCCGCGCGGCCGACGCCGCGGGCTGCCAGGGCGGCGAGGAGTTCCGCCGTGAAGTGCAGGCCCGCCGTGGGCGCCGCCGCCGAGCCGGCGTGGCGGGCGAAGACGGTCTGGTAGCGTTCGAGGTCGCCGCGCCGCTCCTCGCCGCCGCGGATGTAGCCGGGCAGCGGCACGCGGCCGACCCGCGCGAGCACCTCTTCCACCGGCTCCGCGGAGGAGGGCCGCACGAGCCAGGTGCCGCCGGCGCCGCGACCGACGAGCTCGAGAACGAGGCCCTCCGTGCCGGCGCGGTCGCGCACGGCGACCCGCTCGCCGCACGCCGGCCTGCCGCGGGTCTGGGCGAGCATCCGCCACAGGCCGGTCCCCGCGTCGACCCGGAGGAACAGCCCCTCCCAGCGGCCGCCGGTGGCGATGCGGCGGCCGACGAGCCGCGCGGGCACCACCCGCGTGTCGTTGACGACGACGAGGTCGCCGGCCGCGAGGATCTCCGGCAGGTCGCGGATCCAGCGGTGCTCCAGCACGCCCGTCGCACGATGCACGACGAGCAGCCTCGCAGCGGCCCGGTCGTCGAGTGCCTCCTGCGCCACGAGTTCGGCGGGGAGGTCGTAGTCGTAGAGGTCGGCATCGGCCATGCCGGCAATGGTAGCGGCCGAGGGTGGTACAGTGATTTCGATGGCCCATCACCCGAGCGTCCACACGAGCGTCCTGCCGGCCGAGGCGCTGGCGCTTCTCGGCGTCCGGGCAGGCATGCGCGTGGTCGACGGCACGCTCGGCGGCGGCGGGCACGCCCGGCTGCTCGCCCACGCGGTGGGTCCGCACGGCCTGGTCGTCGCGATCGACCGCGATCCAGCCGCCATCGACCGCGGCGCCCGCGCACTCGCCGGGCTGCCCGTGCGGTTCGCCCAGGCGAACTACCGCGACATTCCCGAGGTGCTCGACGCGCTCTCGATCGACGCGGTCGACGCCGTGCTCCTCGACGTCGGCCTCTCGAGCGACCAGCTCGCCGACCGGGACCGCGGGTTTTCGTTCGACGCCGACGGCCCGCTCGATCTGCGGTTCGATCCGACCGAGGGGGAGCCCGCCTGGCGCATCGTCAACCGGATGCGGCCGGAGAGCCTCGCCGACATCATCTTCGAGTTCGGCGAGGAGCGGCACAGCCGCCGGATCGCCCGGAAGATCGCCGCGGTCCGCGAGAAGCAGCCGGTGCACTCGGCCCGCGAGTTCGCCCGGCTCGTCGCCTCGGCGATCCCGCGCCAGCACCCGCCGGCGCGGATCCATCCCGCCACCCGCACGTTCCAGGCCCTGCGGATCGCTGTCAACGAGGAACTCAAGTCGCTGCGGATCGCGCTCGAGCGGATTCCGACACGGCTGGTGCCGGGGGGGCGGCTGGCGGTGATCTCGTTCCACTCGCTCGAGGACCGGCTGGTGAAGCAGGCCTTCCGCAACGCGCAGGTCTGGGAGTGCCTCACCCGCTCCCCCGTCGAGGCCGGCCCCGCGGAACTCGCGGCCAACCCCCGCAGCCGGTCGGCCAGGCTCCGCGCGGCCCGCCGCACCGCGGCTTTTTCCCCGGGCTGAGCGGTCTGGCGGCGGCGAGGGCGATTCGCGACACTGCCGCGACCCCGGGTGCCCCGCCGCGACGCGGGTGGAGCGCGATCGATGGGACGCGAGAAGAGATTCCTGCTGACGCTGCTCGGCCTGCTCTGCGGCGTCTTCCTGGGCGTGCTGTCGATGAAGCTGCTCGTGCCCCGTCCCCCGGCCGGGGCCGGGCCCGACGTCGAGCCGCACGAGGCGGTCGCCGCCCGCCAGGAGATCGTGGAGCCGCCGGCGCTCGACCGGCGGCCTACCGGGCCCGCGGCGGCCGAGCCCGCCGCTCCCGCGGTGGTGCAGGTCGCCTTCGAGGAGGCCGTCGTCGGAATCCCGGAAGGCGCGGACCCCGGGCTGCCTTCCCCGGGCGCGATCGATCCGCCGCCCGCGGCCTCGACCGCGCGGCCCGCCGCCGCTCCCGTCGCCGGCAGCCACGTCGCCGAGGCCGGCGACACCTGGTGGTCGATCGCCGAGCGGGCGTACGGTGACGGCCGCCTGTACCGCGCCCTGTTCGCCTGGAATCGCCGCCTCGACCCGCGGGTGTCGATGGTCGCCGGCACGCGGCTCGAGATCCCGCCACGCGCCTCGCTCACCGCGGCCCTGCCCGCCCTCGCCCCGTAGGACAGGCTGAAGCGTGGCCTACGTGTGGGCCGACAGGCTGAAGCGTGGCCTACGGGTGGGCCGACAGGCTGAAGCCTGTCCTACTTGACGCCGAACTTGTAGGTCGGGTTCCGCGGGTCGAAGTCGTCGTCCGTGAAGCCGTTGTTGACCTTCACGTTCATGTAGGTGTACTCCTCCATCAGCAGCGGCTGGCCGCCCGCCTCCTGCGGCCAGTCGTAGGCTTCATACCGCACGGGGATCGTCAGCTCGTCATCGATGAACACCCGCGCCAGGTTGAAGCGGAAGTTCCGCCGCGGCACGGGGTGCGCCACCTGGATGCAGGTGCAGATCCGGCCATTGACCTTCGCGTTGGGGTAGAAGTTGACGTCGCACTCTCCGAACTGTCTGTCGTGCTCGGCGACCTCGACGAGCCGCTTGGTGAGGTTCTCGACGCCCAGCTCGGTGATCGGATAGCGGTTGCCAGCCATCGCCAGCATGCTCTGCGGCTTGAGCGACACCGTGCCCACCATCGCCCGCACGCCGCTGCCGGCGTGGGCCAGCATGTTGCCGTCGTTGCGGCCGTCGACGTACAGCACCTCCTGCCCCTTGACGGCGTCCGGGCCGAGGAAGAGCAGGTAGACGCTGAAGGGCCGGTGCCGGATCTTGGCGAACATGTATTCGTGTTCGCCGAGCCTGCCGTCGATCCGCTCCCGCTTCACCACCGTGCAGGAGTAGTCGCGAATGTTCGCCTGGATGCCGGCGAGCCCCTTCTTCGCAATGTCGAGCGCGGGCTCCAGCGGATGAACGGCGGCCGCGGTCGTCGCGGCCACGCCCGCATTCTCGGCCACCTGGGGAAGCCCGCCCTGCGGCATGAGCCCCGGCCCCTGGGCGGGCTGCGCCGCCGCGCCCTGCGCCAGTGCCTCGGCCGCGCTGCCCGCGGAGACGGCCGCCGTCGCCGCGACCGCCAGAACGAATCCTTGCCACCGCCACGCCCATCGGGCCATCGTGCATCCCTCCATGAATCCCCTCGACCGCCCGTTGGTCTATCGCCCCGCCCGTGGTGGGGCATGAGCATTCGGGTGGCCACCCGAACGGCCGGCAGATTCGTTGGGATCGGCCCTGCACGCCCGGGTGGGGGCGGGAGCATAGCGGGGCTTCCAGGGAGGCGGCCATCCCAATTGGCGGCCTCTTTTCACCGGTTTTTGCCGCCGCCGTCGCCGCGTCTTGCCGGAGGCCGGCGGCCGAACGATGCTCGGATCCTCCCCGTCGACCAAGCCCCGTGAGGCCGGCGGTCGCCGCCGGATCAGCCCGCATGCCCCACCCCGAATTGCTCGCGCCGGCGGCCGATCTCCGCGTCGCCCGCGTCGAATCCGCGCCGTTCGCCGAGAACAGCTACGTGGTCTTCACGACCGGAACGCCCGCCTGCCTCGTGGTCGACCCCGGCTTCGATCCCGACGCGATCGTCGACTTCCTCCGCGGCCATGGACTCGAACCCGCCGCGATCCTCCTCACGCACGGCCACTCCGACCACATCGCCGGCACGGCGGCCCTGCGCCGGCACTGGCCGGCCGCGCCGATCCTGATCGGCCGCGGCGACGCCCCGAAGCTCACCGACCCGGCCGCCAACCTCTCGGCGGCCTTCGGCTTCGCGGTCACGAGCCCCCCCGCGGATCGACTGCTCGACGACGGGGAGCGGCTCGACCTCGCGGGCCTCGCGATCGACGTCTTCGAGATCCCGGGGCACTCGTCGGGCCACGTGGTGTTCGTGCTCCCGGGACGCGTTCCCTGCGTCGTGCTCGCCGGCGACGTGCTGTTCCGCGGGAGCGTCGGCCGCACCGACTTTCCCGACGGCGACTTCTCCGCGCTCGCCTCCGGCATCCGTCGCCGCCTCTACACGCTGCCCGACGACACGCTCGTGCTGCCCGGCCACGGCCCCCCCACCACGATCGGCCACGAGAAGCGGCACAACCCGTTCGTCCCCGCGACCGGCGGCCCCCCGGCTGATTGACCCGCGCCGACCCCGATGCCGACACTATCCGTCATGCTCTCG